>RFFX01000005.1 GCA_003696765.1 Zetaproteobacteria bacterium
CAGCCTGTTCAACATCTCGGCGATGAGCTACGGCGCCCTCTCCAGGGTGGCGGTGCAGGCACTCTCGCTGGGGGCGGCCCGTACCGGCTGCTGGCTGAACACCGGAGAAGGGGGCTTTCACCCTATCATCTGGAGGGAGGATGCGACCTGGTGGTGCAGATCGGCACCGCCAAGTACGGGGTGCGCGACGAACATGGACGCCTTTCCGATGCACGGTTGCGTGCGCTGGCGGAGATCGAGCAGGTGCGCATGTTCGAGATCAAGCTCAGTCAGGGGGCCACGCCGGGCAAGGGAGGGATCCTGCCGGCGGCCAAAGTGACCGAGGAGATCGCTGCCATCCGCGGCATTCCGCCGGGGGAGGATTCGGTCAGTCCCAACCGCCACCCGGAGATCGCCAGCGCCGCCGATCTGCTCGATATGGTGGCGCACATCCGCTCGGTCACCGGCAAGCCGGTCGGCTGCAAGCTGGTGATCGGAGGATGCAATGTGCTCGATTCGCTGTGCGAGGAGATCAACCGCCGCGGCAAGGCATCGGCGCCCGACTTCATCACCCTGGACGGAGCCGAGGGCGGCACCGGAGCCGCGCCCCAACCGCTGATGGACTTCATGGGGCTGCCGCTCAGGGAGAGCCTGCCGATGCTGGTCGACCATCTGGTCGGCTACGGACTGCGTGACCGGATACGGGTGATCTGCTCGGGCAAGCTGATCGTGCCGTCGGCGGTGGCGTGGGCGTTGGCGGTCGGGGCCGACTTCGTGGTCTCCGCCCGTGGATTCATGTTTGCTCTAGGCTGCATCCAGGCGTTGCAGTGCAACAAGAACAGCTGCCCCACCGGCATCACCACCCACCAGCGACGGCTGCAGCGCGGACTGATCCCTGAGGAGAAGGCGGTACGGGTGGCGCACTATGTCGACAATCTGTTGCACGATGTCGGGGTGATCGCCCACTCCTGCGGCGTGCGCCACCCCAGACAGTTGAAGCGAAAGCATGTGCGGGTGGTCACCGCCGACGGCAACGGCATCGGCCTCGACCGGCTCCATCCGGAGACCGTGGTCGGCTATCCGCACGGCAAGGAGGGAAGCGATGGATGAAAGACCCCATTTCCCGGCGATGGCGCCGGGCGGAACGCATGAGCCGCTGGCGGTGACCGCCCCGTTCGACGGTCGGCGGCTGGCCACGGTGGAGAGAAGCGACGCAGCGGGGATCGATCAGGCGCTGGCCACGGCGGAGGCATGCTTCCGCGACCGCGACCGTTGGCTGTCGGTTACCGAGCGGATCGCCATCCTCGAACGGGCCATCGCCCTGATGAACGAGCGGTTCGAGGAGCTGGCGCGCGGCGCCGCCGCCGAAGGGGGCAAGCCGCTGATCGATTCGCGCATCGAGATGACCCGCTGCATCGACTCCTTCCGCCTCTGCATCGACGCCATGCGCAGCAACGGCAGCCCGCCGCCGGTGATGGGGATCAACCCCGCCTCGAGCCGGCGCGTCGCGCTGCTGCGCCGCGAGCCGATCGGGGTGGTGGTGGCGGTCAGCGCCTTCAACCATCCGCTCAACCTGATCGCCCATCAGGTCGGCCCGGCGGTGGCCAGCGGCTGTCCGGTGATCGTCAAGCCGGCGGAGGATACGCCGCTCTCCTGTATCCGGCTGGTCCGCATCCTGCACGAGGCGGGGCTTCCCGAGGCGTGGTGCCGCTGGATCGTGCCGCAATCGCTTGCGCTGGCGGAAGCGTTGGTGACCGACCCCCGGGTTGCCCTCTTCACTTTCATCGGCAGCGCCAGGGTGGGGTGGCATTTGCGCTCGCGGCTGGCTCCCGGCACCCGCTGCCTGCTCGAACACGGCGGCGTAGCACCGGTGGTGGTGGCCGCCGATGCCGATCTGGAGGCGGCGTTGCCCGGACTGATCAAGGGGGCCTTCTACCACGCTGGCCAGGTCTGCGTCTCGGTGCAGCGCATCTTCGTCCACGCCTCCATCGCCCGTCGTCTGGGCGCGATGATGGCCGAGGCGGCCGAAGCGCTGCGGGTCGGCGACCCGCTCGACGAGGCGACCGAGGTCGGGCCGCTGATCCGCCCCGCCG
Source organism: Zetaproteobacteria bacterium (assembly GCA_003696765.1). Taxonomy (NCBI): domain Bacteria; kingdom Pseudomonadati; phylum Pseudomonadota; class Candidatius Mariprofundia; species Zetaproteobacteria bacterium. Next base: position 2,073 of record RFFX01000005.1, read on the forward strand.
AGGTCGATCGGGTGGCCCAATGGGTCGGCGAGGCGCGCAACGGCGGGGCGGCGCTGCTTTGTGGAGGGCGGCGGATCGGCCGTCAGTGCTATGCGCCGACGGTGCTGTTCGACCCACCACCAGATGCGGCCGTCTCCCGCCGGGAGGTGTTCGGGCCGGTGGCCTGCCTGTATCCATTCGATGATCTGGATGACGCAATCGCCCGGGCCAACGCGCTCGAGGTCGCCTTCCAGGCGGCGGTCTACAGCCGCGACATCGACACCGCCCTCCATGTCGCCGACCGGCTGGACGCATCGACGGTGATGATCAACGACCACACCGCCTTCCGTGTCGACTGGATGCCGTTTGGCGGATTGCGCCACTCCGGGCTGGGCATCGGCGGCATCCCGTTTGCCATGCGTGACATGCAGGTGGAGAAGCTGACCGTGATCCATTCTCCGGGAATCGGGCCATGATGGTTTCTTGCGAAACCATCATCGCGGCCATCCGTGGCCGCGCAAATCCGAAGCTTGCGCATGCAAGCGAAGGATTTGTAAGGGAATCGAAGACCTCGCTCTACGATTCCCGTCGAGCAAAAAGCCCACGGACGGGCTTTTTGCGATTCCATTAGGTCATGAACTGCGCCGAGCTGCTGGTCCGCGCGCTGGAGATGGAGGGCATCCGCTATGTCTTCGGCGTACCCGGCGAGGAGAACGCCGATTTCATGATGGCGCTGGAGCAGTCGGAGTCGATCCGCTTCATCCTCACCCGCCACGAGCAGGCCGCCGCCTTCATGGCCGATGTCCACGGCCGGTTGACCGGCGATCCGGCGGTCTGCCTCGGCACGCTGGGGCCGGGGGCGACCAACCTGATCACCGGGGTGGCCAACGCCAACATGGACCGCTCTCCGATGCTGGTGGTGACCGGGCAGGGGTCGAGTGACCGGCTGCACAAGGAGTCGCACCAGGTGATGGATGTGGTCGGCATGTTCCGCCCGGTGACCAAATGGGCCACCTCGATTCGCCATGCGGAGGCGACCCCGGAGATCGTGCGCAAGGCGGTTCGGCTGGCGCGGAGCGAAAAGCCGGGCGCCTGCCATATCGAGCTGCCGGAGGATGTGGCGCAGCAGGAGGTCGATGCCGCACCGATGGCCCCGCACCGCTACCCCCATCCGGTGGCCGATCCCGGTGAGATCGAGATGGCCTTCGCCATGATCCGCCGCGCCAGGCGGCCGCTGATCCTGGTCGGCAACGGCTGCGTGCGCCGGGGCGTGCGCGATGAGCTGCGCCGCTTCTGTGCGCGCAACGGCATCGGGGTGATCAGCACCTTCATGGCCAAAGGGGTGGTGGACATGGATGCCGACTACTGCCTCTACACCATCGGCCTGCAGGCGAAGGATGTGGTCGCCTGCGCGCTCGACGGCGCCGATCTGGTGATCACCATCGGCTACGACCTGGTCGAATACCACCCGCGGCTGTGGAACCGCGACGGCAGCAAGCAGATCATCCACATCGACACCCAACCGGCGGAGATCGATCGCTGCTACCATCCTGAGATCGAGATCATCGGCGACCTGCCCTACACGCTGGCGGTGATCAACGCCAATCTCGACCAGTTGGGTCCGGTGGAGCGCAACCTGTCGCAACAACGGGCGGTGCGTCGGGCGATGCAGCAGGAGCTGGCCGACGACGCTCCCGATCGGGACGGCCTGATCCGGCCGCAGAAGGTGCTGGCGATCACCCGCGCGGCGATGGGGCCCGAGGATGTCCTGCTCTCCGATGTCGGCGCACACAAGATGTGGATCGCCCGCCACTACCACTGCCACGAGCCCAACACCTGTCTGATTCCCAACGGCTTCTGCTCGATGGGCTTTGCTCTGCCCGGAGCGATCGCCGCCGCGCTGATCCATCCGGAGCGGCGCATCCTGGCCATCTGCGGCGACGGCGGTTTCCTGATGAATGTGCAGGAGATGGAGACCGCCCGGCGGCTGGGTGTCAACCTGGTGGCGATGGTGTGGGAGGATCATGGCTACGGGCTGATCGCCTGGAAGCAACAGAGCCACTTCGGCCACCACACCGAACTCGGCTTTGGCAACCCCGACTGGCTGGGGCTGGCCGCCGCCTTCGGCTGGCACGGCCACCGGGTGAAGGATGGCGACGGCCTGCGCGCGGCGTTGGAGACGGCCTTCACCGAGGAGGGACCGAGCCTGCTGGTGGTGCCGATCGACTATCGCGAAAACATGAAGCTGAGTGCGCGGCTGGGCAGTATCGCCTGCCCGATCTGATCCGGACGAACGAGGGAGGGGGATGAGACAGGGCATGGCGATCGCCCGCCGGCCGGAGGTGGTGCGCACCGCGCTGCGCTTCTCGCTGGTGGTCGGCCCGCTGCTGGTGGTGATCAACCACGGTGACGGGCTCTTCTCCGGCGCCATGACGCAGGCAGACTGGCTGAAGAGCCTGCTGACCATGATCGTTCCCTACGCGGTCTCCACGCTGTCGAGCATCAGCGCCTGTCGTTCCTGCGAGGAGGAAACAGCTGACGCGCCTGACGACTTGCGCCCTCCCCGGAGGAGGTGATCAGCCGGACTCGGGAGAGCCCGTCGGAGACTTGGGAGAGCCCTGCCAGGCAGGCGGCGCCAACACCATCCGCCGTGACCCGGGCGCATCGGCGGGAATGGCGAGCTCCACCCGCCAATAGGCCGCAGGCAGCAGCCCCATCCCCCGCTCCGGCCACTCGACAAGGGTGATCCACGGCGCGACCAGATACTCCGCCACGCCGGTCAGACGCAGCTCCGCTTCGTCGTCGATGCGGTACCAGTCCATGTGGGCCACCGGCCCATGGGCACCGCGATAGGGCTGGATGATGGCGTAGGTCGGGCTGGGCAGGGCCGCATCGCGCACGCCGAGCGCACGCAGCATCGCCCGGGCGAAACAGCTCTTGCCGACACCGAGCGGGCCGCTGAGCGCCACCACATCCCCAGGCTGCAACCGCGCGGCCAACTCCCGGGCGGCACGGAGCGTCGCCGCCTCGTCCTCCAGCAGCGTGGAGGCCGCTGCGGTCACGGTCGCATCAGCCGGCGGCGCGGGCGGCCAGTGCGCGGATCAGCTCCCGCTTGGTCACCATGCCGACGACGAAGTTGTCGCCATCGACCACCGGCAGGTGGTGGATGTCGGCATCCTCCATCAGCGCGGCGATCTCGTCGAGCGTGGCCTCCGGCGCGATGGTCCGGGGCGGATGCTCGATCAGATCGCCGGCGGTCATCGCCCTGAGCCGGGCGATCTCTCGCTCGAAGCGCTGCGCGCCCAGCGGAATCACCATGTCAAAGATGGCCAGCGCGGTGGGAATATGGAGGCTGGCCTGCCGGTCGACCAGGTCGCTCTCGGTCACCACACCGAGCAGCCGCTGCTCCTCGTCGACCACCAGCACACCGGTGATCCCCTCCTCGCTGAAACGAACGGCCAGCGTGCTGATCGGGGTATCCGCCCTGCAGCAGGGCGGCTGCCGGTTCATGATCTCCGCTGCGGTGTTCATCGTGCCTCTCCCCTGGTCGAAACTTCTCGCGCGGCCGTCCTGACCGCGAATGACGGCTTCTCACGAAGCCGTCACGCCTGCCGGTAGATCTCGCCGCCCTGGTCGACGAACTCCTCCGCCTTCTCCTGCAGGCCACGCTCCAGCGCCTGCTCCAGATCGAGCCCCTGCGTCGCCGCGTAGTCGCGCACATCCTGCGTGATCTTCATCGAGCAGAACTTCGGCCCGCACATCGAGCAGAAGTGGGCATGCTTGGCGCTCTCCTTGGGTAGGGTGGCGTCGTGGTAGGCGCGCGCGGTCTCCGGATCGAGACTGAGGTTGAACTGATCCTCCCAGCGGAACTCGAACCGCGCGCGGGAGAGCGCGTCGTCGCGCGCCTGAGCGCCGGGATGCCCCTTGGCCAGATCGGCGGCGTGGGCGGCGATCTTGTAGGCGATCACCCCCTGTTTGACATCCTCGCGATCGGGCAGGCCCAAATGCTCCTTGGGCGTGACATAGCAGAGCATGGCGCAGCCGTACCAGCCGATCTGGGCGGCGCCGATGGCGCTGGTGATGTGGTCGTAGCCCGGGGCGATGTCGGTGGTCAGCGGCCCCAGGGTGTAAAACGGCGCCTCGAAACAGTGCTTGAGCTGCTCCTCCATGTTCTCCTTGATCAACTGCATCGGCACATGGCCCGGCCCCTCGATCATCACCTGCACATCGTGCGCCCACGCCTTGCGGGTCAACTCGCCCAGCGTATGCAGCTCGGCGAACTGCGCCTCGTCGTTGGCGTCGGCGATGGCGCCCGGGCGCAGACCGTCACCGAGCGAGAAGGCGACGTCGTAGGCCTTGGCGATCTCGCAGATCTCGTCGAAATGGGTGTAGAGAAAGTTCTCCCGATGATGCGCCAGGCACCACTTGGCCATGATCGATCCGCCGCGGGAGACGATGCCGGCCAGCCGCTTTGCGGTCAGCGGGATGTAGCGCAGCAGCACCCCGGCATGCAGGGTGAAGTAGTCCACCCCCTGCTCCGCCTGCTCGATCAGGGTGTCGCGCACCAGCTCCCAGCTCAGCTCTTCGGCAACCCCATCGACCTTCTCCAGCGCCTGATAGATCGGCACCGTGCCGATCGGCACCGGACTGTTGCGGATGATCCACTCGCGGGTCTCGTGGATGTACTTGCCGGTGGAGAGGTCCATGATGGTGTCCGCCCCCCACCGGATCGCCCAGACCATCTTCTCCACCTCCTCCTCGATCGAGGAGCCGAGCGCGGAGTTGCCGATGTTGCCATTGATCTTGATCAGGAAGTTGCGCCCGATGATCATCGGTTCCAGCTCGGGGTGGTTGATGTTCGCCGGGATGATCGCCCGGCCGCGCGCCACCTCGTCGCGGACGAACTCCGGCGTGATCACCCGGGGGATGGTCGCGCCGAACGGCTCGCCGGCATGCTGATCACTCAGCGAACGGATCCGCTCGCGCCGCTGGTTCTCGCGGATGGCGACGAACTCCATCTCCGGCGTGACGATCCCGGCGCGGGCGTAGTGCATCTGGGTGACGTTGCCCCCCGGCCGCGCCCGCCGCGGCCGACGCATATGGGCGAAGCGGAGGTGCGCCAGCGCGGGATCCTCCCGCCGGGCACGGACGAAGCTGGAGGAGGGGGCGGGCTGCAGCTCGGTGTCGGCACGCTCCGCGATCCACGGTGCGCGGATCGACGCCAACCCCTGCTCCAGGTCGACCGACTGCTCCGCATCCCCGTAGGGCCCCGAGGTGTCGTAGACCAGAAGCGGGGGGTTGGGGACCTCCCGCCCCCCCACCCGACTGGGCGAGAGGGAGATCTCCCGCATCGGCACCCGGATGTCGGGGCGTGACCCGGTGATGTAGACCCGACGCGAAGCGGGGAAGCGGGCGGCGGTTGCATTCTGGGCGCGGCTGCCGGAAACTTTGGGCATGGACTCCTCCATCGGTTCGGTTGTGCGGCGCGAAGGATGCTAGGGTGCCACGCCCCCCCTGTCGATGGAAGAGCATGAGAAAATCCTGAAAATCAGAGGGAGAAGAGCCATGTCCACAGGATGTTGCAGCGCGTTTTCGCTACTCTCGAAGGATCCCGCCGGCGGCGAGGCGTACGACCTGGCAGTCGGCCGCGACTGGTTCCCGGTGATCGGCCTGACCACCGGGCTGCTGGTGATGGTGCTGGGCAGGATCGGTGGCATGGTCGACCCTTGGCTGGGGGCGGTGCTCGCCCTGCTCGCCTGGTATGGTGCCAACGGCGGCGCCCACGCGGTCGGCGCGGCGACGATGGCCGACGGCTGCGCGGGCCGCGGGGGCGGTGCCCTGCAGAGTGCGCTGCTGGTGGCCGCCAAGCTGGTATTGCTGATGCTCCTGATCAGCGCGGCCCGGTGGTGGGCGCTGGTGTTGATCCCCGCCTGGTCGCGGTTGGGTGCCGCCTGGTGCCTCGCCTCGATCCCCCCGGCGGCGGACGACCCCGTGGCGCAGACACTCCACGACCATGCGCAGCAGGAGGGGAGCAGCACCGGCTTCTGGGCGCTGGCCCTGTGGCTGCTCGGCGGCGCCCTCTCCCCGCTGATGTGGCTGGCGCCGCTGGTCATCGCCGGCTGGTACTGGTTCCTGCAGAACCGGCTGGGCGGCATGCGCGGCGCGGCAATCCACGCCGGCGTCGAGTGGTGCGAGGTGGGGCTGCTCGTCCTCGCCGTCGTCCTGCACTCCACCGTCGCCTCCTGAGCGGTCGGTGCCGGCCGCCCGGCCGACCGCCCCGCTGGCGCCGCGCGACACGACGCCGGAGCGGCTGCTCGAAACGCTCGGCGCCCCCGCCGCCGACCGCGACTATCGCCCCGGCCATGCGCGCATGGCGGCACTGCTCGATGCGGTGGCCCCGCGCCGGCCGCGGCTGCGCATCCGTGTCGCCGGCACCAACGGCAAGGGTTCGACCGCGGCGATGGTCGCGGCCGGCCTGCGCGCCTGCGGCCTGCGCGTCGGCATCTACACCTCGCCCCACCTCCACCGCTTCCACGAACGGATCCGCATCGACGACACCGAGGTCGACGACGACGCCCTGCTGCAAACGCTGGCCCGGCTGATCCCCACCGCCCGGCGGGTCGGCGCCAGCTACTTCGAGACCGCCACCGCCGCCGCGCTCTCCCTCTTCAGCCAGGCGCGGGTCGATGCCGAGGTGCTCGAGGCCGGCGTCGGCGCCCGGCTCGACGCCACCACCGCGGTGGAGGCGGAGATGGCGCTGCTAACCCCGGTGGCACTCGACCATCAGGCGTGGCTCGGCGACACGCTGCGGGAGATCGCAGAAGAGAAGGCGGCGGCGGGCGACGGATGCCGCTGGTTCTGCTCGGCCGAACAACCGCCGGAGGCAGCCGACCTGCTGCGCGCGCGCCACCCACGGATCCGCTTCGTCGATGCCGACCCCACCCTCACCCCGGCGATGGAGGGCGCCCACCAGCAGCAGAACGCATCGCTGGCCATGGCCGCGCTCGACCTGCTGCACCGGGAAGGGTGGATCGCGGGGGATCGGGAGCGGATGCGGCAGACAATCTGCTCGGTGCGGCTGCCCGGCCGGTTGGAGCGCCGCACGCTGCGCGGCGCCACCCTATGGCTCGATGTGGCCCACAACCCCCACGCCGTCGCCGCGCTGATCGACGCCCTGCCCGAGCCGGTCGACGCCGCGCTGATCTACACCCGCGCCGACCGCTCGCTGGCCGATCAGGCCACGCTGCTGCGCCGCCGCTGCGCCACCCTGATCGGTGCTGACGCAGCGGTGTGGGACCGGCGGATCGCCACACCGGAGCAGGCGCTGAAGGCGGCCTTGGCCGATGGCGCGCGCCGCCTGCTGCTGCTCGGCTCCTTCACCTCGGTGGCCGCCGCCCGCCGCTGGCTCACCGCACAGTCCCGGAAAGGCCAATGATGATGGTTTCGCAAGAAACCATCACCGCGGCCACGGACGGCCGCGCAAATCCAGAGCTTGCAGACGCAACCGACGGATTTGTAAGGCGATCGAAAACCGCGCTCCTCGATCCCCGTCGAGCAAAAAGTCCACGGAGGGACTTTTTGCGATTCCATCACACATGACCGCCGAACTGCTGATCAACGTCACCCCCTTCGAGACCCGGGTGGCGCGCATCGAGGACGGGCGGGCCGAGGAGCTCTACATCGAACGCGAGTGCGAGCGGGGGCTGAGGGGCAACATCTACAAGGGGCGGGTGCAGCGGGTGATCCCCGGCATCCAGGCGGCCTTCGTCGACATCGGGCTGAGCAAGGCCGGCTTCCTCTACGTCGCCGACGTCGCCCACGGCAAGGAGCAGCGCGACCGGCTGGTGGAGGCGGCGGCCACCTCCGCCGACGGCGAGGAGGAGCCGGAAGAGGCACCCCGGCGGCGGCGCCACCCCGACATCTCCGAACTGCTGGAGGAGCGCCAGCAGCTGCTGGTGCAGGTGAGCAAGGAGCCGATCGCCTCCAAGGGGCCGCGCCTGACCTCGCTGATCTCGCTGGCCGGCCGCTACCTGGTCTATCTGCCGCAGTTCGACCATGTCGGCATCGCCCACCGGCTGGAGGATCCCGGCGAGCGCCGCCGCCTGCTCGAACTGGCCGAGAAGATCAAGCCCGACGACGGCGGGCTGATCGTGCGCACCGTGGCCGACGGCCACAGCGAGGAGGATCTGCTGCGCGATCTCGCCTTCCTGCAGCGACTGTGGGATGACATCGTACACAACATGCGCTCCGCCCCCCCCGGCACCCTGCTGCACAGCGACCTCAACCTCTACCTGCGGGTGATGCGCGACTTCGTGGACGACGAGGTGCGCAAGATCCACATCGACTCGCGCGAGGCCTACGACAAGATGAAGCAGTTCGCCGCCCGTTTCATGCCCGAGGTGCTCGAACGGATCTTCTACTACCCCGGCGACCGGCCGCTGTTCGATCTCTACGGCGTCGAGGAGACGCTGGAGGCGGCGCTCAAGCGGCGGGTGCCGCTCAAGTCGGGCGGCTACATCGTGATCGAGCAGACCGAGGCGCTGACCGTAATCGACGTCAACTCCGGCTCGTTCATCCAGTCACGCAACCTGGAGGAGACCGGCTTCAAGACCAACCTCGAGGCGGTGCATGAGCTGGTCCACCAGCTCCGTTTCCGCAACCTGGGCGGCATCGTGGTGATCGATTTCATCGACATGCAGGACGAGGAGAACCGCAACCGTCTGATCGAGGTGCTCAAGGAGGCGCTGCGTCGGGACAAGGCCAAGAGCAAGGTGGTGCAATACTCCTCGCTCGGGCTGGTGGAGATGACCCGCAAGCGCACGCGCGACTCGCTGGAGCGGATCCTGCTGGAGGATTGCCCCCACTGCGGCGGCATCGGCAAGCGCAAGAGCGCGCGCACCATCTGCTATCAGCTCTTCCGCGACATCGTCGCCGAGGCGCGTGCCTATCCGGCGGAGCGGCTGCTGGTCATCGCCCATCCGGAGATCATCGATCTGCTGCTGGGCGAGGAGAGCGAGCACGTGCGCCGGCTGGAAGGGTTTCTCGGCAAGGAGATCGCGCTCAAGGGGGACGAGGCGCTCCCCATGGAGGAGTACGAGGTCGCCCTGCTCTGACGCGCATACCCCGTGCAGATCTACATCCACATCCCCTTCTGCCGCCACAAGTGCCCCTACTGCGACTTCAACTCCCATGTGCGCCGCATCCTGCCGTGGGCACGCTACCAAGCCGCGCTCTGCACCGAACTTCGCCAGCGGCTGCGGCGGCAGCCGTGGCGCGGCCGTGTGGCGGAGACCCTCTACTTCGGCGGCGGCACCCCCTCGCTGGCACCACCGGAGCTGATCGCCGCGGTCATCGCGCTGCTGCGCAGCGAGGGCGCGCTCACCGCCGATGCCGAGATCTCCATCGAGGTCAATCCGGGCGCCCTGGACGAAGCGCGGCTCGACGGCTGGCGGCAGGCGGGGGTCAACCGCATCTCCATCGGCGTGCAGAGCCTGGATCCACGCCAACTGCGCTGGCTGGAGCGGATCCACGACGCGGAAGAGGCGCGGGAGGCCGTGGAGGCCGTCCGCGCCGGCGGATGGCGGCGGATCGGGGTCGATCTGATCTACGGCCTGCCCGAACAGAGCCTCGACGCCTGGCTGGAGGAGCTCTCCGAGGTGGCACGCTGGCCGGTCAGCCACCTCTCCTGCTACCAGCTCGCCGTCGAGGAGGGGACGGTGCTGGCCGCCCGCCACGCCGCCCGTCCCTACCCGCTGCCCGATGAGGAACAGGCGGCATCAATGCTGCAGGAGAGCCGTCGGCTGCTGCGCGATGCCGGCTGGCAGCCATACGAAATCTCCAACTACGCCCGCGGCGGCGACCGCTGCCGCCACAACGACGGCTACTGGCGCTACGTCGACTACCTGGGCGCCGGCGCCGGCGCGTGGGGCAAGTACGACCTGCCCTGCGGAGGGGTGCGGCGCTACGGCAACATCCGTCACCCCGAACGCTACATGGCGGCGGTGGAGTCGGGCAGGCGGCCCGAGCAGGAGGCAGAGAGACGCAGCCGCCGGCAGGCGGCGGCCGAGGCGCTCTGGCTCGGGTTCCGGCGGAGCGACGGGATCGACCTGCCCGCCTTTCACCGCCGCTTCGGCGCCTCCCCCCACGCGCTCTTCGGCGGGGCGCTGGCGGGGTGGCTGCAACGCGGGCTGCTCGTCGAGGAGGCGACATCGATGCGCTTGAGCGAGGAGGGACTGCTGCTGGCCGACGCCGTCGCCGCCGAGCTGCTCGCCACGGCCGCCGACGAAGGGAGGGCGGATGCCCCACCCTGCAAGCCACGCTAGCCTTGCCCATGGTTTCATCACGACACCACAGCCACGGACGGCCGCACCGGGCCGCCGCCTGCGCATGCAAGGGCATCGAAGGTCGTCCGCCTCGCTGCCCGTCGGGCGACACCTCCATGGAGGGATGTGTCGCAACCAGGCCATGAGCGATCCTCTTCCTACCCACATCCCCGCCGGCAAGGAGGCGATCGACGGGGTGCGCAACCTGGTCGCCATCGCCTCCGGCAAGGGAGGGGTGGGCAAGTCGACCACCATCGTCAACCTGGCCGTCGTCCTGGCCGCGCAGGGCTACCGCGTCGGCCTGCTCGACGCCGACATCTACGGCCCCTCCATCCCGCTGATGATGGGGCTTGCCGACCGCCGGCCGAGGGTGGAGCGGCGCACCCTCTTCCCGCTGGAGAACTACGGCGTGCGGACCATCTCCATCGGCTACTTGACCGACCCCGAGCAGGCGGCGATCTGGCGCGGACCGATGGCCTCGGGCGCGGTGATGCAACTGCTGCGCGACGTGCGCTGGACCGGCCCCGACGAAGAGCTCGATCTGCTGTTGATCGACCTGCCGCCGGGCACCGGCGACATCCACCTCACCCTGGCGCAGCAGGCGCCCCTCTCCGGTGCGATCGCCATCACCACCCCGCAGGAGGTGGCGCTGATCGACTGCCGCAAGGCGATCCACATGTTCCGCAAGGTGGCCATCCCCTGCCTCGGCGTGGTGGAGAACATGCGCGAGTTCGTCTGCCCCCACTGCGGACAGCACAGCGACCTCTTCGACCGCGACGGCGCCGCATCGCTGGCCGAACGATTCGAACTGCCGCTGCTCGGAGGGATTCCGCTCGATCCGGCCATCCGCCGACTGGCCGATCGCGGCACGCCGCTCGCCATCGCCGAGCCCGACAGCCGTTCCGCCGCCGCCTACCGCGCCATCGCCGAGGCGCTGATCGAACGGATCCGGGCGCTCCCCCGACAGATCAGGCTCGACATCCCGGTCACCGCCGGATAGCCGGTGGCCGCACCGACGCTGCCGGCCCCGGCCAAGATCAACCTCCATCTGCGTATCACCGGCAGGCGTGCGGACGGCTACCACCTGCTCGACACCAGCTTCGCCTTCACCGACCTGTGCGACAGCCTCACCTTCGCCCCCCACCGGGAGCGGATCGTGCTCACCTGCGACCGGCCGGAGCTGGCCGGTGCCGCCAACCTGGTCCACCGCCTGCTCGACGCCTTTCGCCGACGGCACGCCGTCCGGGAGGGGCTGCGCATCGCCATCGAGAAGCGGATCCCGCAACAGGCCGGCCTCGGCGGCGGATCGTCGGACGCCGCCACCGCCCTGCTGGTCGCCAACCAGGCCTGGGGCATCCGGCTCGACCGCCGGGCCATGATCGACTTCGCCGCCCCCTTCGGCGCCGATATCCCCTGCTTCCTCTTCGGCGCCGCCTGCCGTACCGGGGGGAGCATCGGCGAACGGCTCTCCCCCTGGCGGGCACCGCTGCCCGACGGCGCGCTCCTGCTCGCCCACCCCGGAGCGGGGCTCTCCACGGCGGAGGTGTTCGCCGAACACGACGCCATCGAGGGCTCGTTGACCACCGACGGGGGGGGGGATACCATGCGGGCACCTTCGCCACCCGCCCTCGGATCCAACGACCTGTTCGACGCCGCGACGATGCTGCTCCCCCCCCTCGCCAACCTCCTCGATGCCATGCGCGCACGGGCGCGGACGGCCTGGATGAGCGGGTCGGGCAGTTGCTGTGCGGCGCTGTTCGACCACCGCGAGGCGGCTGCCGCCTGCGCCGGGGAACTCGTGCGACGCGGCCTGGCCCGGTGGTGCCACGTCGGTTCGTTGCGCCGGCACCACCCGGTGGACGACGATGCCGTCGCACAGGCGGCGGCGATGCTGGAGCAAGGGTGCGATGGGGCGTAGCCAAGCGGTAAGGCAACGGGTTTTGGTCCCGTGACGCGCAGGTTCGAATCCTGCCGCCCCAGCCAGAATCGCCGGATGGGGGTGGGGGTGAACGCCTCCATCCGGGCAAGGAGCGCCCTTCCGTCATGAACAGCAACCGCCGCATGCGCCTCTTCTCCGGCACCTCCAATCCGCCCCTGGCGGCGGAGATCTGCCGCCACAGCCGGATCCGGCAGGGGGAGGTCTACATCCGCCGCTTCTCCGACGGCGAGATCTTCCTCCAGGTGCAGGAGACGATCCGCGGCCTGGATGTCTTCTTCATCCAGAGCACCTCGACCCCGGCCAACGACACCCTGATGGAGCTGCTCATCTTCATCGACGCAGCCAAGCGGGCCTCGGCGCGCTACATCTGCGCGGTCATCCCCTACTTCGGCTACGCCCGGCAGGACCGCAAGAGCGTCGGGCGCTCGCCGATCTCGGCCAAGCTGGTCGCCGACATGATCACCCGCGCCGGCGCCACCCGCGTGCTCACCGTCGACCTCCATGCGGGACAGATCCAGGGATTCTTCGACATCCCGGTGGACAACATCTACGCCGCGCCGGTCTTCGTGCGCGACATCCAGCAGCGGCGCGGCGACGACGACATCCTGATCGTCTCGCCCGACGTCGGCGGCGTGGTGCGCGCGCGCGAACTGGCCAAGCGGCTCCACGTAGAGATGGCCATCGTGGACAAGCGCCGGCCGGCGCCCAACGTCGCCAAGGTGATGAACATCATCGGCGACGTCGCCGGCAAACACTGCATCCTGGTGGACGACATCGTCGATACCGCCGGCACGCTGTGCAGCGCGGCGGAGGCGTTGATGGAGGCCGGCGCGGCCAAAGTCTCCGCCTACGCCACCCACGGCGTCCTCTCCGGGCCGGCGGCGGAGCGGCTGGCCGCATCGGCGCTGCACGAGCTGGTCATCACCGACTCGATCCTCCAGCCGCCGGCGGTGGCCGACTGCGGCAAGGTGCGGCAGATCTCCATCGCGCCGCTGCTCTCCGAGGCGATCGACCGAATCTACGACCAGCGCTCGATCAGCAGCCTCTACGACGAGGAGGAGGCCCGCCCGGAAGAGGGGGGAGAGGCGTGACCATCGGCGTGCCCGCCTTGTGGGGTATGGGGTTCGCCGCCGCGATCTACCTGCTGGGCAACGGGTTGTGGGCCAACCGCTGGGTCCGCCGGCGACGCTGGCTCGGCTGGCTGCTCTGGCTGGTCAGCTGCGCGCTGGTGCTGGTCGCCGGAGCGGCGATCGAGAACCACCTCGGCACCGGTCGATCGATCCTCGACCGCCTCACCTCGGTCGATGCGGAGAACCACTGGATCGCCCTCACCCTCTACGCCCTGATGAGCGTTCCCGGGGCCGCGTCGGTCATCCTCGGGCAGGGCCGCTTCTGGACCCGCCTTGCGCTGATCGCCGTCGCGCTTCTGATCTTCGTCCCGACCGCCTTCCACCTTGGCAGCGACATCGGCACACCGGCGCCGGCGTTCGCGATCGCCGCCGCCCTCTGCGGGCTGCTCTGGCTGTGGCAGGCGGTGCTGGACGACGACCCCTCCGGCTGAACCGGGCGCGCCCACGCTGCCCCGGCGCACCCTGATCCTCGGCGGCGCGCGCAGCGGCAAGTCGCGCAGGGCGGAGCGGCTGGCCGCGGAACAGCCGCTGCCCGTCTGCTACGTCGCCACCGCCGCCGCCGACCCGCGGGACCCCGAGATGGCCCGGCGCATCCAGTCCCACCGAAGCCGCCGCCCCGCCGCGTGGCAAACCGTCGAGGCGCCGCTGGCGCTGCCCGAGGCGGTCGCCGGCGCCGAAGAGGGGCGGCTGCTGCTGGTCGACTGCCTCACCCTCTGGCTGGGCAACCTGCTGCTGCACGACCCGGCCTCCATCCCCTCCCGGCGCGCGGCGCTCTGCCGCGCCGTCGCTGCACGGGAGGAGCCGATCATCCTGGTCTCCAGCGAGGTGGGGGCGGGCATCGTGCCGGACCACCCCGCCGGACGCGCCTTCCGCGATGCGCAGGGGGAGCTCAACCAGGAGGTGGCGGCGCTCTGCGACCGGGTGGAACTGATCGTCGCCGGCCTGCCGCTGCGGCTGGTGTAGCGCCGGCAGGGCATCGGCCGCATCGCCCATGCCTGATCGGAGCGCAAAAAGGATTGGAGCGCAAAAAGTCCGTCCGTGGACGTTTTGCTTGACGGGAATCGAAGCGCGGTCTTCGATCCCCTCACTAAATCGATCGCTTGCTTACGCAAGCTCTCGATTTGCGCGGCACGCCAGCGCCGCGGATGCCGGCTTCTTGCGAAGCCGTCATGGCTGGCGGTCGGCATCCGGATCAGTCGAGCGGTTGCAGCTCCTCCCACAGGGGGAACGGCTCCCCCTCCCGATTGCGCAGCCGCAGCCGCACCTCGTCGGGCACCACCCGGCTGGGACGGCCGAAGCTGTCGTTCTGCACCCGATCCCGATCGGTGGCCTGCAGGATCATCCACCCCTCCTCCCACAGCAGATCGGCCACGATGTAGCTGCGGCCGCGGTAGCGGACCCTGCGGCCGCAGAGGGCACGGGCGCCCGCCGCGTCGCTCAGCGCCGCACGCAACGCCGCCTCCGATCCACCCGTCACCATATCCCCTTCCGCCAGCCGTCCAGCGCCGCCAGCGCACCCTCCACCACCCGTCGCCGCCGCTCGGCCCGACTCAGCCTGCGCCGCCGCCCCGCATCGTCCACCCCATACCGCTCCCCCGGAGGGAGCAGACCGAAGTTGATGTTCATCGGCTGGAAATCCCCACTGCGGCTGCCGGTGACGTGGGCCAGCAGCGCGCCGTGGGCCGAGGCGGGCGGCGGCGGCTGCGGCGTACGGCCGCGCGCCATCGCCGCGAGGAAGCGGCCGGCCAGCAACCCGCAGGCGGCCGACTCGACATAGCCCTCGACACCGGTGATCTGGCCGGCGAAGAGGATGCGCGGCTCCCGCTTGAGCCGCAACAGCCCGTCGAGCAGCCTGGGTGCGTTGATGAAGGTATTGCGGTGCAAGCTGCCCAGCCGGAAGAACTCCGCCCGCTCCAGCCCCGGGATCATGCGCAGCACGCTGCGCTGGGCGCCGTAGGTCATCTTGGTCTGGAAGCCGACCATGTTGAGCAACGTCCCCATGCGGTTGTCGCGCCGCAGCTGCACCACGGCGTGGAACCGCTCGCCGGTGACCGGATGCTCCAGCCCCACCGGCTTCATCGGACCGAAGCGGAGCGTCTCCCGGCCGCGTGCGGCCATCACCTCGATCGGCATGCACCCCTCGAAGAAGGGGATGCGCTCGAACGCCTTCGGTGCCACGCAGTCGGCGGCCAGGAGCGCATCGACGAACGCCTCGTACTCCGGCCGGCGCATCGGGCAGTTGAGGTAGTCCCCCCCCTCCCCGTCGGCGGTTCCCTTGTCGTAGCGGTTCTTCCAGTAGGCGATCTCCATGTCGACGGTCTCGGCATCGACCACCGGTGCGATGGCCTCGAAGAAGGCCAGATTCTCCGCTCCGGTGCGGGCGACGATCGCCCGGGCCAGGGCGTCGGAGGTGAGCGGCCCGCTGGCGATCAACACCAGCCCCGCATCAGGGATCTCCCGCACCTCGCCGGGGATCCGCCGGATCCGCGGCTCCGCATCGATCGCTTCGGTGACCAGGGCGGAGAAGCGGTCGCGATCGACCGCCAGGGCGCTGCCGGCGGGGATGCGGGCGGCATCGGCACAACGCATGATCAGCGAGTCGAGCCGGCGCATCTCCTCGTGCAGCAGGCCGACCGCACTCTCCAGGGTGTCGGCGCGGAAGGTGTTGGAGCAGACCAGCTCGGCACAGCGGTCGGTGCGGTGGGCGGGCGTCATCACCTGCGGCCGCATCTCGTGCAGCCGCACCTCCACCCCGCGGCTGGCCAGCTGCCACGCCGCCTCGCTGCCGGCCAGGCCGGCACCGATCACCGTCACCGAATCGGCCGCCGCGCCCTCCATCCCTTCAGCCCAGCCCCAACCGCTCTCCCCCGTAGGAACCGCCCTCCTGCACCCGGCGGCACCAGTCGCGGTGCTCGAGATACCAGCAGACGGTCTTGCGCAGGCCGCTGGCAAAACGCTCTTGCGGACGCCAGCCCAGCTCGCGGGCGATCTTGCCCGCATCGATGGCGTAGCGCCGGTCGTGCCCGGGGCGGTCGGCGACAAAGGTGATCAACTCGTGGTGGCTGGAGAAGGGGCGCCCCTTGGGGGGGCGCAGCGCGTCGAGCAGGTCGCAGATCGCCCGCACCACCTCGATGTTGCGCCGTTCGCTGTTGCCGCCGATGTTGTAGGTCTCTCCCACCCGACCGGCCAGGACCACCCGCAGCAGCGCCCGGGCGTGGTCCTCGACGAAGAGCCAGTCGCGCACCTGCCCCCCGTCGCCGTAGACCGGCAACTCCCGCCCCTCCAGCGCATGGATGATGGTCAGGGGGATCAGCTTCTCGGGAAACTGGTAGGGGCCGTAGTTGTTGGAGCAGTTGGTCACCACCACCGGCAGCCCGTAGGTGCGGTGCCAGGCGCGGACCAGATGGTCGGAGGCCGCCTTGCTGGCCGAGTAGGGCGAGCTCGGATCGTAGGGGGTCTGCTCCGTGAAGGGGGGATCGCCCGGCGCAAGATCGCCGAACACCTCGTCGGTGGAGATGTGGTGGAAGCGGAAGCGCTCCCTCCGCCCCTCCGACAGCCCCTCCCAGTAGGCGCGCACCGCCTCCAACAGGGTATAGGTGCCGACGATGTTGGTCTCGATGAAGGCCGCCGGACCGTCGATGGAGCGGTCCACATGCGACTCGGCGGCCAGGTGCATCACCACGTCGGGGGCGAACTCCCGCAACAGCGCGGCCATGCGCGCACCGTCACAGACGTCGGCCCGCACGAAGCGATAACGGGGATGCCCCTCCACCTCGGCCAGCGACTCCAGGTTGCCGGCATAGGTCAGCTTGTCGACGTTGAGCACCCGGTGGCCGGTGTGGCCGATCAGGTGGCGGATGAGGGCGGAACCGATGAAGCCGGCCCCGCCGGTGACCAGGATGGCGAGCGCCGGGGAGGAGTCCGCCCCTTCCCCGCCGGCCGCGGTCAACGCATGCCCGCCAGCTTGGTCGCCGCCTCCTGTTTGCGCCCCTTGGAGTAGACCGGACGATCCTTCACGTCGGGCAGGGAGAGCACCTTGCGGAAGTAGCGCTCCGCCTTGCGCTTGTCGCCCTGGTCGAGCCAGTAGTCACCCATGAAGTAGTTGGCGTCCATGTCGTCGGGGGCGATCTCCAGCCCCTTCTTCAGATATTCGAGCGCCTTGTCGTCGTCCCCGTAGCCGAGCGGCCAGCCGGGCACCATGTAGTAGAAACTGCCCAGGGAGGTGTAGGCCGCCCCGTGGAGCGCCGTGCCGTCGATCGCGATCGCCCGCTCGAGCAGCGCTTTGGCATCCTTCATGATGCCGAGCGCACTCAGTCCGCCGGTGGCGCCGGCGAGGCTGGCGCGGATGATCCCCTCCCAGATCAGCGGCTCGGCCCGGTTCGGATAGGCGGCCACCACCGCATGCGCCTCCTCGGCCAGCCGGGCGAACTCCCGCTTGCGCTCGCTCTTGGGCTTCTGGTAGTTGATGATCGCCCACTGCCGCTGCAGCTGCGAGATCCTGGCCTGCAGGCCACCGTCATCGGTCGCATGGGCCGCCGTACCCAGCAACAGGCAGGCCGCCAGCAGAGAGAGGAGAGAACGCACCATGATGGTCACCCCCGTCAGAAGTGGTAATGGATGTCGAGCGTGAAGCCGTTGACGTCGAGACCGGCGAAGTTGGTGGTCAAGGTGGCGGCGTTGGCCTTGGTGGCGTAGCGCACCCACTCCCCGGCGAGCGAGAAGTCACGGTCGATGCGGTATTCACCGCCAAACCCGAAGGAGAAGGCCCCGCCGGTCTTGCTGTATTGCTTCGCCGTGGTCTGGTAGCTGGTCTTGAGGTTGGTCCCGCCGATCAGGCCGTAGCCGCGGAACTCGCGGGTGAACTCGAGGTTGAGCTTGAGAAAGCCGGAGAGGAAGTAGTCCACCCTGGCCTGCGAGGCGCGGGCGGAGGTGCCCACCCGGAACTCGGCGCCGAGGAAGCGGTTGAAGTCGGTGAAGTCGTACCCCAGCTTGAGGAACCCGCCGAGGCCCGACTTCTTGTTCTGGCCGGTATCCATCTCGAAGGCGCCGAGACCGAGCCCCACGTACGGGGCCTGGGCGAAGGCGGGGGCCGTAGCGCCGAGCGCGACGGCGATGGCGATGGCGAGCGCGTGGATGATCTTCTTCATCTCTTTGATCGAATCACAACACGTCCATCCATGGACGTTTTGCTCGACGGCAATCGAAGAGCGCGCTCTTCGATTGCCTTTACAAAAACCGTCGGTTGCCTCTGCAACCTCCAGTTTTGCGCGGCCCTCCTTGGCCGCGGATGCCTGCATCACCTCCCGCCACAGCGTCGAGGCAACGCCGTCACCCCTCCGAATCCTCCTCGTACTGCCGCAGCGCGAACTTGCGGGCGATGCGGTTCTGCTCGGCGAGCGCCCGGTCGACGAGGCGCGGAAGCATAACGTTGACGCGTACGAAAAGCGACTCGGGGAATCCGATGTAGGTATCCTTGTGATCGTCGTCGATCGCTTCGATGATCCGCGCCGCCACCACGTCCGGATCGTCCATGTTCATGCCGGTGGCCGCACCCATGCGCATCACCGCATCGTCGTTCATCGGCGTCCTGACCGCGCGCGGCGCCACATAGCTGACCCGGACGCCGGTATCCGCCAGCTCCCGGCGCAGCGCCTCGGAGAAGCCGCGCAGGCCGAACTTGCTGGCCGAGTAGGCGGTGAACCAGGCGAATCCAATCGATCCAAAGATGGAGCCGACGTTGACGATCCGGCCGCTGCCGCGGGCGATCATCCCGGGCAACACCGCGCGGGTGAGCAGCATCGGCGCCAGCAGGTTGACGTGGATCAGCCGCTCCAGCGCCGCCGGCTCCTCCGCATCGAAATTGCGGAAGCTGTTCAGCCCGGCCAGGTTGATCAGCAGATCGACCTCGCCCAGATGGTCCAGCGCCGCCTCGGCCGCGGCAGTACACCCCTCCACCGTGGAGAGGTCGCCTGCCACCGCATGGCCGCCCGTCGCACCGGCCACCTCCTCCAGCGCCGCCCGTTCGCGGTCGATGAGCACCATGCGGCCGCCACGGGCGGCCAGCGCCTCGGCGAGCCTGCGCCCGATCCCGCCGGCCGCCCCGGTGAGAATCAATCGTTTATCCCGAATCTCCATCCGTTCCACCTCCTCCGGGGAGCCCCCGATCCCGCCCCGGCGATGGGGGAATCGTAGCAGCGGCCAAGATGAAGCCACGATGAAATCGGCTGGACATTGTTCTGGTCCGGCACTAGACATTCGCCCCCATGAACGAGCTCGTCATCGCCCCGTCGATCCTCTCCGCCGACTTCGCCGACCTCGGAGCCGAGGTGCGCGCCATCGACGAAGGAGGGTGCGACTGGGTCCACGTCGACGTGATGGACGGCCGCTTCGTCCCGCCGATCACCATCGGCGACAACGTCGTCCGGGCGATCCGACCGCATACGAAGAAGGTGCTGGACGTCCATCTGATGATCGTCGAGCCCGACCGGCAGATCGACGCCTTCGCCGCCGCCGGAGCCGACATCATCACCGTCCACCAGGAGGCGTGCATCCACCTGGAGCGGACGCTGCAGTACATCCGCGGGCTGGGCAAGAAGGCGGGGGTGAGCCTCAACCCGGCGACCCCGGTCGCAACCATCGCCCATGTGCTGCACTGCGTCGACCTGGTGCTGCTGATGAGCGTCAACCCCGGTTATGGCGGCCAGAAGTACATCCACGCCGTCACCGACAAGATCCGCCAGGCGCGGGCCATGCTCGATGAGGCCGGCAGCCATGCGTGGCTGGAGGTCGACGGCGGCGTCAACAGCGAAACCGTCGCCGAGGTCGCCGCCGCCGGCTGCACCGCGGTGGTGGCAGGCTCGGCGGTCTACAACAAGCCCGACTACGCCGCAGCCATCGCCGAGCTGCGCGCACGAGCCCGCGACGCGGCCTGAAGGCAGGTCCGCACAGGCTGCAAGACACCCGACCAGATTTCCGGACGCAGAGAGGATTCGCATGAACCCCGAGCACGACACCGCCCCCAACCGGCCGAACTCCGCCGCGCAGATCTTCGCCGCAACCCTCCCCGCCCTCCTCATCGTCTCGCTGCTGGCCTGGGCCGCACCGCCGCCCGCCCTGGCCGACGACGTCAGCGACGCCAAACAACCGATCGAGTTCCCCCACGACCGCCATGCCGGCAAGTTCAAGATCAACTGCATGTACTGCCACACCTACGCGCGCCGCAGCGCGGTCGCCGGCATCCCGCCGGTGGCCAAGTGCATCGGCTGCCACAGCCATCTGCCGAGCGTGCGCAACAAGCCGCGCATCAAGAAGCTCTTCTCCTACTGGGAGCAGAAGAAGCCGATCCCGTGGCTGAAGGTCCACGACATGCCCGACTTCGTCCACTTCACCCACAAGCGCCACATCCAGCGCTTCATCTTCCAGGACGGACGGCCCACCCAGCAGGTGTGCGGCATGTGCCACGGTGACGTGAAGACCTTCACCGTCGGCCGCAAGGTGCGGGCGATGACCATGGGCTGGTGCCTGAGCTGCCACCGCCAGTTCCAGGAAGGAAGCGACATCGGCAAGCCGGCGCCGGCCTCGCGCTGGATGATCCCGGTCGCCGCCACCGACAAGCCGGTGATGGATGTGAAGTTCCCGCAGCCGGCGGTGCTCGACCCGGAGCATCCCAAGCAGATGAAGGTGGCGCAGATCAACAAGCTGGCCGAGCGGTTGCCCCAGCGGATCCGCGACCATCTGGTGCGCGCGCCGCACGACTGCTGGCAGTGCCACAAGTAGAGGCGGCGATGGGCCGGAACGGCATGCGCGAAGATGGCGCCGGGGAACAAGGAGCGGTGACGATGGAGAACAACAAGGCAGAGCGCGCAGGGCAAAACGGGTGGAGCCGACGCACCTTCCTCAAGGTGATGGGGCTGAGCGGCGCCGGCGGCGCGCTGGCGATCAGCGGATGCGGCGACACCGACATCATCAACGAAGTCGACCTCGAGGTGCGCAAGGAGAAGGTCGAGCCCAACGTCGATCCGCAGGACTTCGTCCGCCCGGGCATCGCCGTCTACTACGCCTCCACCTGCCGCCAGTGTCCGGCGGGCTGCGGCATCCACGCGCGCAACCGTGAGGGGCGGGTACTCAAGCTGGAGGGCAATCCGGCATCGCCGGTCAACCGCGGGCGGCTCTGCCCGATGGGGCAGGCCGGCCTCCAGGCCCACTACAACCCCGACCGCATCACCAAACCGATGGTGCGCAAGGGGGGCAAGCTGACCGAGGTCTCGTGGGCCGAGGCCGAGAGCACCCTCAAGCGCATCCTCGGTCGGAAGAACGGCAGGATCGGCTGGCTGAGCGGCGCGCTCAGCGGCCATCAGGCGGCGTTGATCCGCGCCTATCTCGACGCCGCCGGCGCCCCCGACAACCTCTTCGTCTTCGACACCCTGCCGCCGGCCGTGGGCCATGCGGCCAACGCCGGGATCTTCGGCGTGGAGATGCCCCGCTACGACTTCGAGAAGGCGCGGCTGATCCTCTCCTTCGGGGCCGACTTCCTCGGCACCTGGATGTCGCCGGTCCACTTCGCCACCCAGTACAGCCGCTTCCGCAACGCGCCGCGCGGCACGCTGGTGCAGATCGAGCCCCGGATGACCATCACCGGCGCCAACGCCGACCGCTGGATCGCCATCCGCCCCGGCACCGAAGGGCAGCTGGCGCTCGCCCTGGCCTCCCTCCTGGCCCAGGAGCCCCGCTACGCCCGCCGTCTCCCCGAAGGGATGGCGGCCGCCATCCGGGAGATCGATCCGAACGCCGTCTCCGCCGCCACCGGCGTCCCGGTCGAGCGGATCCACCGGCTCCACCAACTGCTCGTCACGCGCAGCCCGAGCCTGGTGCTCTCCGGCGCCAGCGCCGAGGGTGTGGAGCACGGCTCGGAGACCGCCCAGGCCATCCTGCTGCTCAACGTCATGCTGGGCAATGTCGGCAAGACCATTCTGCCGCGCAGCCCCCAACCCTTCCCCGACCTCGCGCCGGTCATGGGGGGGTGGTCGGAGCTGCGCGCCTTCCTCGACAAGCTCAACCGCGGCGACATCGACACCGCGGTGGTCTACGGCACCAACCCCATCTATCAGGCGCCGGCGGTGCTCGGAGCCGACAAGGCCTTCGCCCGGGCGAAGCACCGCATCGCCTTCTCCATGTTCCCCGACGAGACCACCATGGCCTGCGACCTGGTGCTGCCGGTCCGCTCCTACCTCGAGGAGTGGAACACCACCATGCCGGCCTACAGTCCGGAGGATGGTCTGCTCGGGCTGCAGCAACCGGTGATGAATCCGGTCTTCGGCGACGACGGTCCGCGCCCCTTCGGGGATCTGCTGCTTGGCGTGCTGCGCATGCTCGATGCGCGCTTCGGCAAGTGGAAGCGCTACGAGGAGTATGTCATGGAGGCGCTCTTCACCATGCGCCCGGCGATGATCGATCCGCCGAAGATCACCACCCCCGGCCAGACCGAGGAGGATGCCTTCCGTCAGGGGATCCTCGCCAGGGGATTCGTCCGCCTCAAACACGGGGAGGCCGGCCGGCTTGCCCCCCGGGTGGAGCCGGTGGAGCTGCCCGAGCCGTCGAAGGCCGAGGGGAGCTACCCGTTCCATCTCGTTCCCACCCCCAGGCTCGGGCTGTGGGACGGACGCCACGCCAACCTCCCCTGGCTGCAGGAGCTGCCCGACCAGCTCACCGCGGTGGTGTGGGATTCCTGGGTGGAGATCCATCCGGAGACCGCAAAGAAGCTCGGGGTCATCACCGGCGACGTGGTGCGGGTCAGCTCGCCCGCCGGCGCGCTCGAGGCCAAGGTGGTCCTCTTCCCGGGTATCCAGCGCGACTCGGTGGGGATCCCCCTCGGTCAGGGGCATACCGAGTACGGCCGCTACGCCAAGGGGATCGGGGTCAACCCCTACAAGATCCTCGAGGCCCGCTTCGACCGGAAGACGGGGGAGCTGGCCACCCACGCCACCCGGGTGGCGGTGCAAAAGGTGGCCGACCGCGGGCCGCTGGTCACCCTGGCCCACGGCGACCTGGTGCTGGAGAGCAACACCGCCCGCCAGGCCGGGCGGAAGATCGTCAAGACGGTACGGGCCAAAGACTTCGACCGCACCGAGGCCGGGATGTCCGCCACCCATCCCGAAAAGAAGGAGGTATAAGCCATGGCCCTCAAGCGGATGCTGGAGCACTGGTCCGATTTCCGGAAGCGGGACTACTACGAGGACGAGCCCTACATGTGGGGCATGTCGATCGATCTGAACAAGTGCATCGGCTGCGGCGCCTGCGTCACCGCCTGTTATGCCGAGAACAACCTGCCGGTGGTGGGCAAGGAGCGCTACGCCACCGGCCACGCCATGCACTGGATGCGGATCGAGCGCTTCTGGGAGGAGCCGGAGGGCGAGGCGGATATCGACATCGAGCAGAGCGAATACCCCGAGCGGGGCGCCCACTACATCCCGATGCTCTGCCAGCAGTGCAACCATGCGCCGTGCGAGCCGGTCTGCCCGGTGGCGGCCACCTACCACACCCCCGACGGCCTCAACGCACAGGTCTACAACCGCTGCATCGGCTCGCGCTACTGCGGCAACAACTGCCCCTACAAGGTGCGCTACTTCAACTTCTTCGACTTCAACACCGAAATCCCCCACCCGCTGGAGATGCAGCTCAACCCCGACCTTTCGGTCCGCAGCAAGGGGGTGATGGAGAAGTGCACCTTCTGTGTCCAGCGCATCCGGGCGGCCAAGGATGCGGCCGAGGACGAGGGGCATCGCGACCACATCGAGGACGGCAGCTTCCAGACCGCCTGCCAGCAGAGCTGCCCGACCGAGGCGATCGTCTTCGGCAACCTGAAGGATGAGAACAGCCGCGTGAAGCGGATGTGGGAGGAGCACGAGGTGGAACTCAACCGCCACGAGCAGACAAGTCGGAGGATATCCGCGGCTACCGGGTGCTCGAGGGGCTCAATGTCGAGCCCTGCATCATGTACCTCGAGCGCGTGCGCGACACCGAGGCCTGACCGCACCGCGGCGGGCGCGGATTCCGACCCCTCGCACAACAGGCTTGCAGGCCGGCATCCGCCTCCCCCTCGCATGCGGGCGAGGCGGACGCAGGGCGGCCGCGATTTCGTCAACAAGGAGAGCAGTTCGATGAACGACTACGCGATGAAGGACATCGAGTGGGCCAAGATCAACAAGGATGTGCTCAAGAGCCTCGAGTCGCCGCGCGCCGCCTTCTGGGTGGTTCTCGGGATCTGCGCGGTGCTGGTGGCGTTGGGGATCGCCGCCGAGATCTACCAGTACAACCAGGGGCTCGGCGTGGCCCTGATGAACCGGCCGCACTTCTGGCAGCTGTACATCTCCAACTTCGTCTTCTGGATCGGCATGAGCCACTCCGGCACGCTGCTGTCGGCCATTCTGCTGCTGACCAAGGCCGACTGGCGCAAGCCGATCTACCGCTTCGCCGAGGCGATGACGCTCTTCTCCATCCTGACCGCGGCCATCTTCCCGGTGATCCACTTGGGAAGGGTGTGGAACATGTACTGGGTGTTGCCCTATCCGAACGAGCGCACCATCTGGCCCAACTTCCGCTCGCCGCTGCTGTGGGACGCCGCAGCCATCACCACCTACGCCACCAGCTCGGCGCTCTTCCTCTACGTCGGCATGATTCCTGACCTGGCCATCTGCCGCGACAACGCCAAAGGATGGCGCAAGAAGCTCTACACCGCGCTGTCGGTCGGCTGGATGGGACGCGCCACCGAGTGGCTCGCCTTCCGCAAGACCTACGTGCTGATGGCCTGCTTCCTGGTACCGCTGGCCGTCTCGGTCCACTCGATCGTCGCCTCGGACTTCGCCATGTCGATCATGCCCGACTGGCACATCACCTCCTTCCCACCCTACTTCGTCGCCGGCGCCCTCTACTCCGGCTGCGCGGCGATCATCACCCTCTTCGTGCTGCTCCGGTACGTCTTCCGCTTCGAGGAGTACATGACCACCGAGATCATGGACAAGACCGCCAAGCTCACCTTCGCCATCGCCATGGTATGGAACTACCTCAACCTCTCCGAGTACGCCTCCATCTGGTACTCCAACGACATGTACGAGAAGGAGGTGCTGCTGGAGAAGTTCTTCGGGCCCTACTGCTGGATCGTCTGGGGCATGCTCTTCTGCGCCACCGTGGCGCCGTTCGCCATGGCCTTCAAGAAGGTGCGGCACAACATGTGGGCCATGTTCTGGCTCTCGTTGATCCTGCAACTGGGGATGTGGCTGGAGCGGTTCCAGATCGTCAGCCCGCCGCTGGCCAGCAACCACGAGCCGTGGACCTGGGCGGTGGTCTGGCCGGGGCTGGTGCAGCTGACCATCACCCTGGCCAGCTTCGGCTGGTTCACCATGCTGTTCCTCATCTTCTGCAAGGTGTTCCCCAGCGTCTCCATGTATGAGGTCAAGGAGATGGTCTTCCACCGGCGCAAGGCCAGTTCACGCGCCGAGCTGGAGGATCTGAACAAGATCAAGGACGAGATGGTGCAACTCGAGGAGAAGCTGGCATGAGGAAAAGAAGAAGACACTTTCTCTTTGCGACCTACGAGGATTTCGACAAGGCGCGCGATGTCGTCGCCGAGCTCAAGGTGCTCGACCTGAAAGAGATGGTGGTGCAGAACATCGAGATCTACTCGCCGATCGAGCACCCCGAGGTGGAGGAGATCCTGGGCGAGTTCCATCAGCCGATCCAGCGCTTCACCTTCTTCGGGGCCATCGGCGGGGCCATCGGCGGCTTCCTCCTGGTCGCCGCGGCGGCGCAGTCGATGTTCACCGTCCAACCACAGGGAGGCAAACCGGTGATTCCGCTGCCGCCGGACATCGTCATCACCTACGAAGGGACCATCCTCATCGGGGTGTTGAGCACGCTGGCCGCCTTCTTCATCTACTCGGGGCTGCCGCGCAGCCTGCGCAAGCACTACAACGAGAAGGTGAGCGAGGATCAGATCGGCATCGAGGTGGAGGTGCTGCCGCGCCACCGCGAGAAGGTGCGCGAGGTGCTCGAACGGTGCAACGCCTCCGAGATCCGGGAAGTGACGCTATGAAGAAGACACTGCTCCTCATCACCATCATGGCACTGCCCACCGCGGTGCTGGCCTGGCCCTGGTCGCGCGATCTGATGAACCAGCCGTCGATCAAGCCGCAGGAGCCGCCGATCCACACCTACCCCAAGGATTCCGTGCCGGTGGGCGGGCTGTGGACCAAGGTGGCCGACCGCGACGCCGCCGAGAACATCAAAAACCCCATCCCACCGACGAAGGAGTCGATCGCCAAGGGTCGGGCGCTGTTCCGCATCTACTGCATGCCCTGCCACGGCTACTCCGGCAAGGGGGACGGCCCGGTGGGCAAGATCTTCGAGACCCAGCCGGCCGACCTCACCTCCGACTACGTCAAGGACGACCTGACCGACGGCTGGATCTGGGGGACGATCACCTTTGGCAGCTACATCATGCCGCGCTACGGCTACGACATGTCACCGACCGAGCGCTGGCACGTGGTCAACTACATCCGACAGGAGCTGGAGAAGCGGATGACCGCAACCAGCAAGGAAGAGCGCGCCCGGCAGGTGCTCTCGACCATCAACGGCAACAAGGGAGGGGAGCAGCGATGACACTCTCGCCAGCCAACTGGGCGGTCCTGATGGACAACTACCTTTTCGCCCTCTACATGCCGCTCGCCGCCGCCTTCTGGGCCTCGGTGCTCCACCTGGTCAACGGCAAGTGGCGCTATGAGGTGCGCTTCCTGATGGCCTCGGCCAGGGCGATGTTCCCGCTCGCCTTCGTGCTGCTGCTCATCATCCTGGCCAGCGGCGCCAACTGCTTCCCGTGGATGGGGGGCGAGACCTACGGTGAGCCGCTCAACGGCTGGCACGACCGACTCTTCTTCACCCTGCGCGAGATCGTCCTCTTCCTCGCGGTGTGGGCCTTCTGCAACCACTTCTTCAAGCTGCAGCGCAAGGAATTCCCGCACGCACCGGCCGAGGACCGGCGCCGCTTCCGCAACGTCGCGCTGCTGGTGCCGTTCGTCTACTGCATCTACGGCACCATCGTCGGCTGGGACATGGAGATGACCCAGATGCCGCGCTGGTGGAGCCCGATCTACGGCCCCTACCACTTCGAGAGCATGATGCGCGCCTTCCTCGCCTTCTTCATCGTCTCGCTCTACGTGCTGCGGCAGCGCGACGTGCTCCGGCGGCGGATCAACGACTACGTCTTCAACTACTGCGCCCAGATCATGCTGGCGTTGACCATCATCTGGACCTACGCCTTCTTCGTCCAGTACCTGGTGATGTGGTACGGCGACCTGCCGGAGGAGATCGAGCGCTACCACAACATGATGGACGGCCCCAACTGGTTCCTCTTCTGGGCCTTCTTCCTGCTCAACTCCTTCGTGCCATTCTTCATGTTGATCTTCAGCGCCATGCGCCACTCGCCCAGCCTGATGCTCTTCCCCTCGATCAGCATCCTGATCGGCACCTTCCTCGAGCACTACATGTGGATCATCAGCCCGCGCGCCAAGGATATCGACCACACCCCCTTCCTCTCGTCGTGGGTCGACGTCGCCATCACCGGCGTCATCTTCTGCATCGGCTTCTACCTCTGGCACCATCAGATGCGCAAGGACGGCCTCTACTGGGAAGGAGGCACCGAGGAAGAGGAGGAGGCGCGCATGCTCGAACTGGAGGAGCGGGCCCGCTTCGAGCACTGATCCCCGCCGAGGATCCTGCGCCTACCATCTTCCCCGGTTTCCAGGGCACTGCCGGCTGAGGAGGGGAGACCGGTCGCCGGAGGGGAGGAACAGAGCAACAGCCGTCTTTCCCTTCCGGGCCGGGAAGGGGAGAGGATGGGGTGACGCGGCGCCCCCATTCTCCCCCTTGCTTGCGGGTTCAGATGCCTGAGTAGTGGGCGTGGAGCGCGCGGGCGTGGGCCTCGGGCAGCTTGTTGAGCGCCGCAATCAGCGCCTTGGCCGAGGCGACGACGATGTCGGTGTCCGCCCCCTTGCCGTTGACCACGCGGTTGCCGTTCTGCAGCCGCACGGTCACCTCCCCCTGGGCATCGGTGCCGGAGGTGATGGCGTTGACCTGATAGAGCAGCAGCCGGCCGTTGGGTTCGACCAGCGACTTGATCGCCTTGAAGGCGGCATCGACCGGCCCATCCCCCTCGCTGCTCGCCTTGTGCAGCTCGCCGTCGATGGAGAGCTCCACCGCCGCCACCGGCGTGTCGCGGGTGCCGGAGGCGACATGGAGCCCGACCAGCCGGATCCGCTCTGCACGCTGCGGGTCGCGCTCATCGGAGATGAGCGCCAGCAGATCCTCGTCGAAGACCTCCTTCTTCTTGTCGGCCAGCTCCTTGAAGCGGGCGAAGAGCGCATCGATCCGGCGTCGGTCGAGCTCCACCCCCAGCTCCCTGTAGCGGGCCGCCAACGCCGCCCGCCCGGAGTGTTTGCCCAGCACGATGCGGGTGGTGCTCCATCCGACCGACTCCGGCGTCATGATCTCGTAGGTCTCGTGGTGCTTGAGCATGCCGTCCTGATGGATGCCCGACTCATGGGCGAAGGCGTTGGCGCCGACGATCGCCTTGTTGGGCTGGACGGGGGAGCCGGTGATCTTGGCCACCAGCCTGGAGGTGGGCACGATGCGGGTGGTGTCGATGCCGGTGTCGATGTCGTAGCGGTCGCGCCGGGTGCGCAGGATCATGACGATCTCCTCCAGCGCGGCGTTGCCCGCACGCTCGCCCAGTCCGTTGATGGTGCACTCCACCTGACGGGCGCCGTTCTCCACCGCGGCCAGCGAGTTGGCCACCGCCAGGCCGAGGTCGTTGTGGCAGTGGACCGAGAAGACCGCCTTGTCGGCGTTGGGCACCCGATCGATCAGAGTGCGGATGCGGCCGCCGAACTCGTCGGGGGTCATGTAGCCGACGGTGTCGGGGATGTTGATGATCGTCGCCCCGGCATCGATCGCCGCCTCGACGATGCGGCAGAGGAAATCGAGCTCCGAGCGGCCGGCATCCTCGGCGGAGAACTCCACCTCCGGCGCCAGCGAACGGGCCAGCCGCACCGCCTCCACCGCCCGTTCCACCACCTCGTCCGGGGTCATGCGCAGCTTGGCCTCCATGTGGATCGGGCTGGTGGCGATGAAGGTGTGGATCCGCCCGCGGTCGCCGGCGGGCTTGATCGCCTCGCCGGCGGAGCGAATATCCCGCTCCAGCGCCCGGGCCAGCCCGGCGATACGCGCCGCGCGCACCGTGCCGGCGATCTGCTGCACCGAGGCGAAGTCGTCCGGTGAGGCGGCGGGAAAACCCGCCTCGATCACATCCACCCCCAGCTGCTCCAGGGCCAGCGCAACCTGCAGCTTCTCTGCGGAGTTCATCGAGCAGCCGGGCGACTGCTCCCCGTCGCGCAGCGTGGTATCGAAGATGTAGAGGGTATCCGTCATGATCGCATCGCCGGAAATCCGTCCATGGAGTTCCTGCGACTCGTTGTTCGGTCGGAAACCGGAAGGGGAAGGCCTCCCCGACCACCCCGTGGCCGGAGGTGCCGCACCACCGTACGGGGGGAGGCGCGGGAAAGGCTGATCCCCATGCCCGCCGGGTCAACAACCGACGGAGAAGAGGCGAATCCGGCGGCTGTCGAGGCGGGCCAGTGTCAGACGGTTGCCCCAGACGCAACCGCTGTCCAGGCCGAGCACGTGGGGCTGATCGTCCACCAACCCCATCGCCGCCCAGTGGCCGAAGAGGATGCGGTAGCGCCGGCCGTGCGACTTGCCGCGCCAGCGCGCCTTGCGGTGCATGAACCAGGGCGCCTCGTCGTAACGGCTGCGGGTACGGCTGCTGTTGCGCCAGTTGAACACCCCCTCCCGGGTGCAGAAGCGGCCGCGGGTGAGCACCGCAAGCCGGAACGCCCGCCGCTGCCGCTTCCCCTCCGGCGGCTGAACCAGCGGGGTCTGCAGCAGCCGGATCAGCCGCCTGCCCCACTCCTCGCCGCGCAGCCGCCGCTCCAGTGTTCCGGCGTAGCGTTCGGCCCGCTCCACACTCCAGCGCGGATGGAGCGCGGCATGGATCATCACCCAGCCGAGATCGTCATCGCGATGGAGCAGCGGGCGACGCCGAAGCCACTCGATCAGTTGCGGTGCATCCGCCGCGTCGAGTACGGAACGGAGCGCGGGCGGCGGCGCGATCCCCCCGGCCGCGGCATGGAGCAGGTGGAGGTCGTGGTTGCCCAGCACCACCGTACAGCGATCCCCCAGATCCTGCAGAAAGCGGAGCGTCTCCAGGGAATCCGGCCCGCGGTTGACCAGATCGCCGACACACCAGAGCCGATCGCGGCCGACCCGGAAGCCGGCATGGCGCAGCAGCCGGCGCAGGCAGCCATAACACCCCTGAATGTCCCCCACCGCATAGACCGCCGCCATGGGGCGGGGCTACAGCAGGATGCGGCTGGCCAGGCCGAGGAAGGCGAAGAAGCCGACCACGTCGGTCACCGTGGTCAACACCGTGCCCGAAGCCAGCGCCGGATCGATGTGCAGCCGCTGCAGGGTGAGCGGGATCAGCGCCCCGGCCAGCCCGGCGGCCAGCAGGTTGATCAGCATCGCCGCGGCGATCACCACCCCCAGCTTCATCCCCAACGCAGGGAACCAGAAGAGGGCCACCACCCCCATCAGCAGGGCGAAGAAGGTTCCGGTCACGACACTGACCAGCACCTCCTTGACCAGCGCGCGGCCGGCATTGGCCAGCGTCACCCGCCCCAGCGCGATGCCACGCACGATCACGGTCAGCGTCTGTGTACCGGCGATCCCCCCCATGCTGGCGACGATCGGCATCAGCACGGCCAACGCCACCACCCGGGAGATCGTCTGCTGGAATTGCGCGATCACCGTCGAGGCGAGGATCGCCGTGACCAGATTGACCAGCAGCCAGACGCCGCGGCGCCAGGCGGTACGCGACACCGGCTCGCTCAGGTCGTCCTGGTCGGAGAGGGCGGCCAGGCGGAACATGTCCTCGGTCGCCTCTTCGTTGACCACATCGATGATGTCGTCGGCGGTGATCCGCCCGACCAGCACCCCGCGCTCGTCGACCACCGGCACCGCCAACAGATCGTATTTGTCAAACAGCTGCGCCACCGTCTCCTGGTCCTGCTGCGGCGTCACGGTGACGAAGTTCCGCTCGGCGGCGTCGAGCACCGGCTGATCCGGCTCGAGGAAGAGCAGATCGTGCAGCGACAACAGGCCGACCAGCCGGTCGTCGTCATCGACGACATAGATGTAGTGCAGGTTGCCGATCTCCCGCCCCCAGCGACGCAGCACCTTGAGCACCCGCCCGGCGCTCCAGTCGGCGCGCACCTTGAAGAGCTCGGCCTGCATCAGGCCGCCGGCGCTCTCCTCGTCGTAGCCGAGCAGCGGCTTGATCTCGCGCTGCTCCTCCGGCTCAAGCTGTCCGATCACCTCGTCGGCGACCGAGCGGTCCACCGCCTGCAGCAGATCGGTGGCGTCGTCGGAATCGAGATGTTCGACCACATCACCGATCGCCTCGGGATGGAGGCTGGCCAGCAGCGTCTCCTGCATCCCCTCGGGCAGATCGAGCAGCACGTCGCCCTGCTTCTCGTCGGGGATGTAGCGCAGCAGCAGCAACCGCTCATCGTTGGTGGCGCAGTCGAGCAGCAGCTCGGCGATGTCCGCGGTGTGCATCCCGGCGAAGCGCCTGCGCAGCCCCACCGGATCACGCCGGGCGAGGGCGACCGCCTCCTCGGCGGAAAGGCTCCGCTGCTCCCGATCCTGTCGCATGCCCCGAAGGCTACGGCCCGGGCGGCGGAATAGCGAAAGCCGCGGTCGGCCTGCTGTACCTGTACGCGCCAGCCTCTAGAGTTGGCCCATGCGCAGCTCCACCCTCTTCTCCCCCACCCTGCGGCAGGATCCCGCCGATGCCGACATCGCCTCCCACCGTCTGCTGCTGCGGGCCGGCTACATCCGGCGGGTGACCAGCGGCGTCTACGACCTGCTGCCGCTCGGCCTGCGCGTGCTGCGCAACATCGAGACGATCATCCGCGACGAGCTCGACCGCGCCGGCGCGCAGGAGCTGCTCATGCCGATGACCCAGCCGGCCGAGCTGTGGCAGCGCTCCGGCCGCTGGGAGAAGTACGGCCGCGAGTTGCTGCGCTTCGTCGACCGCCACGACCACCCCTCCTGCCTCGGCCCGACCCACGAAGAGGTGATCTGCGACCTGGTGGCACGCGACCTGCGCTCCTGGCGGCAACTGCCGCTCAACTTCTACCAGATCCAGGCCAAGTTCCGCGACGAGATCCGCCCCCGCTTCGGCCTGCTGCGCGGACGCGAATTCATCATGAAGGACGCCTACTCCTTCCACGCCGACGACGATGACCTGGCCCGTGAATACGAGCGGATGTTCGCCTGCTACCAGCGCATCTTCACCCGGCTGGGGCTGCGCTTCCGCGCGGTCGAGGCCGACACCGGCGCCATCGGCGGCAACCGCAGCCACGAGTTCCACGTGCTGGCCGAGGCCGGCGAGGATCTGCTCGCCTATTGCACGGCGTGCGACTACGCCGCCAATGTGGAGAAGGCGGAGAGCATCCGGCCCGATCCCGTGGAGGAGCCAGAGGAGCGCGCCGAGGCCGCTCCCGAGCCGGTGGCCACCCCGCAGGTGCGCGCCGCCGACGAGGTGGCCGCCTTCCTCGGCATCCCGGCCGGCCGACTGATCAAAACCCTGCTCTACAAGGTGCGCGGCGGACCGCACGACGGCGCCACCGTCGCCGCCTGCGTCGCCGGCGACGACCAGCTGCAGGAGGTCAAGCTGCTGCGCGCGCTCGATGCGCAGGAGCTGACCATGGCCGACGATGCGGCCATCCGGTCCGTCGGCGGGGTGGCCGGCTTCATCGGCCCGCTCGGGCTCGACTGCCCGGTGCTGATCGACCGGGCGCTGCGCGAGGCGCGGGGGCTGGTCGCCGGCGCCAACCGGCCCGACACCCATCTGCGCCACATCGATCCCGCCCGCGACCTGCCTAAGGCCCGCGTCGTCGATCTGCGGCAGGCTGCCGACGGTGACCGCTGCCGCCGCTGCGGCGGCACCATCGCCACCGCCCGCGGCATCGAGGTGGGGCAGGTCTTCGCCCTCGGTCGCTGCTACACCGAGCCGATGGGGGTGGCCTTCCAGGATCGCGACGGTGAGCGGCGCATCGCCACCATGGGCTGCTACGGCATCGGCGTCTCTCGGCTGATGGCGGCGATCGTCGAGCAGTGCCACGACGATGCCGGCATTTGCTGGCCGATGGCGGTAGCCCCCTTCCCGCTGGCGCTGATCTCGCTGGGTAACGACGATGCGGTCATGGCGGCGAGCGAGCGTCTCTACCGCGCGCTGCTCGATGCCGGCATCGAACCGCTGTGGGACGAGCGGGACGAGCGGCCCGGGGTCAAGTTCAAGGATGCCGAATTGATGGGCCTGCCGCTGCAGCTGGTGGTGGGCAGGCGGGGGCTGGACGCCGGCACGGTCGAGTTCGGCCGGCGGGGGGAGGCGCGGCGCGGCCTGGCGATTGAAGCGGCGATCGATGCGGTGCGCGCGGCCATCGTGAAATAGGTAGGAGCGGACTCCTGTCCGCGAATGACGATGGCGCCGAACCCACACCCGTGCAGGTTCGGGGAAAGGATTCCCCTCCTGCAACTACTCAGCACACCCTTGGAACTGCTCAGATCGCCCCTGATTTGTTCGAGAACAAGGAAAAAGCGCGCAGTGTGCTACTGTACATGAGCACTTTCGACGCGGTTATCGGGCAAATCAGGGGATGAGCTGAGTAGTTACCCCCTCCTACAACATCCGGCGCAGGTAGCGCCCGGTCCATGAGCGCGCACAGGCGGCCACCTCCTCGGGGGGGCCGGCCACGACGATCTCGCCGCCCCGCTCCCCTCCCTCGGGGCCGAGATCGACGATCCAGTCGGCGGTCTTGATGACATCCAGATTGTGCTCGATGACGATGACCGTGTTGCCGCGGTCGACCAGCGCATGCAGCACCCCGAGCAACTTGGCCACATCATCGAAATGGAGCCCGGTCGTCGGTTCGTCGAGAATGTAGAGGGTGTCGCCGGTGGCTCGCCGGGCCAGCTCGCGGGCCAGCTTCACCCGCTGCGCCTCGCCGCCCGATAGCGTGGTGGCCTGCTGGCCGAGCCGGATGTAGCCCAGCCCCACCTCGATCAGCGTCTGCAGCCGGTGGCGAATCGCGGGCACGGCGGAGAAGAAGCCGCAGGCATCCTCCACGGTCATCTCCAGCACCTCGGCGATGCTCTTCCCCTTGTAGCGGATATCGAGCGTCTCGCGATTGTAGCGTGCGCCACCGCAGGCCTCGCAGGTGACATAGATGTCGGGCAGGAAGTGCATCTCCACCTTGATGATGCCGTCGCCCTGGCACGCCTCGCACCGCCCGCCCTTGACATTGAAGGAGAAACGCCCCGGCCTGTAGCCGCGCGCCCGCGCCTCCGGCACACGGGAGAAGAGCTCGCGGATCGGCGTGAACAGCCCGGTGTAGGTCGCCGGATTGGAGCGGGGCGTGCGCCCGATCGGGCTCTGGTCGATCTCGATGATCTTGTCCACGAGATCGGCACCGATCAGCGTATCGAAGGGTTCCACCCGTTCCGTCCTCAGCCCCTTCGAGCGCGCCAGCGCCCGATAGAGCGTGTCGATCGTCAGCGTCGACTTGCCCGAACCGGAGACTCCGGTCACGCAGACGAAGCGCCCGAGCGGAAAGCGGGCGGTGATCCCCTTCAGGTTGTGGCCGCAGGCGCCACACACGCCGACCACCGGGTGATCGCGCGGCACGGGTCGGCGTGCCGGCACCGGAATCCGCTTGCGGCCGCTCAGGTAGTCGGCGGTGAGCGTGTCCGCCTGTAGAATCTTGGAAAGCGGCCCCTGGGCGACGACCTCGCCACCGTGCTCGCCGGCGCGCGGCCCCATGTCGATGATCCAGTCGGCGGCGCGGATGGCATCCTCGTCGTGCTCCACCACCAGCACCGAGTTGCCCAGATCGCGCAGCCGCTCGAGCGTGGCCAGCAGCCGATCGTTGTCGCGCTGGTGGAGCCCGATCGAGGGCTCATCGAGGATGTAGAGCACCCCGACCAGCGCCGAGCCGATCTGGGTGGCCAGCCGGATGCGCTGCGCCTCGCCGCCGGAGAGGGTGGCCGAGGCACGGTCGAGGGTGAGGTAGTCGAGACCGACATCGATGAGGAAGCCCAGCCGGGCGTCCACCTCCTCGACGATGCGGGCGGCGACCGCCTGCTCGGCCGGCGTCAGCTCAAGCCCGGCCAGCCACGCCCTGGCGCGGCCAAGCGGCATGGCGCACAGCTGCGGCAGGTTGACCCCGCCCAGCCGGATGTGGGCGGCGATGCGGTTGAGCCGGCCGCCGCCGCAGGCCGGGCAGTCGACGGTGTTGATGTAGCGGGCCAGCTCCTCGCGCACCGCCTCGGAGTCGGTCTCGCGCATGCGCCGGGCGAGGGCGGCCAGCACCCCCTCGAAGGGGCGCTCCACCCGGTGGCGCCGCCCGCGCGGCGAGCGGAAGGAGAAGCGCACCCGCACCGCACCGGAGCCGTGCAGGATCAGCCGCTGCTGATCGGCGTCGAGCGCCGAGAAGGGGGTGTCGAGCGACACCCCGAGATGGTCGGCCAGCGCGCGCAGCGTCTGGCGGTAGAAGATCCCCACCCGCCCGCGCCAGGGGGCGATCGCCTCCTTCAGCGGCAGATCGGGGTCGGGCACGACCAGCGCCTCGTCGAAGATGGTCGCCGAGCCGATGCCGTCGCACTCCGGGCAGGCGCCGATCGGCGAGTTGAACGAGAAGAGGCGGGGCTCGATCTCCGGGTAGGAGATGCCGCACTCCGGGCAGGCGCAGCGCTCGGAGAAGAGCTGCTCCTCCTCGCCGATCAAGGCCAGCAGCAGCCCGTCGCCGAAGCGCAGCGCCGTCTCCACCGAGTCGGCCAGTCGCACCCGCACGCCGTCGCGGACCACCAGCCGGTCGATGACCAGCTCGATGGTGTGGCGCTGCTGCCGGTCGAGCGGGGGCACCTCGTCCAGCGCCATCATCGCCCCATCGACGCGCACACGGACGAAGCCGTCGCGCCCGGCCTGGGCCAGCTCCGCCTTGAACTCCCCCTTGCGGTTGCGCACCAGCGGCGCCAGCAGCTGCAGCCGGGTCCCCTCGGGCAGGGCGGCGAGCTGATCGATGATCGCGCTCGCCGGGCGGGCGGAGATCGGCCGGCCGCAGCCGTGGCAGAAGGGCTTGCCGACGCGGGCGAAGAGCAGCCGCAGATAGTCGTGAATCTCGGTGACGGTGCCGACGGTGGAGCGCGGGTTGCGGCTGGTGCTCTTCTGCTCGATCGAGATGGCCGGCGAGAGCCCTTCGATCGCATCGACATCGGGCCGCTCCATCATGCCGAGAAACTGCCGCGCATAGGCGGAGAGCGACTCGACATAGCGCCGCTGCCCCTCGGCGTATAGGGTATCGAAGGCGAGCGAGGATTTGCCCGAGCCGGAGACGCCGGTGATCACCACCAGCCTGTTGCGGGGGATCTCGATCGAGATGTTGCGCAGGTTGTGCACCCGCGCGCCGCGGACGCGGATCATCGGAATCGGGCGGGAATCGGGGAGATTGAGCGCGGGGAAATCGAGCGCGGGAAGATGGAGCGGGAGCGGCGCACGGGGCGGAGGCTAGCCCCGGGCCGCGGAGGGTTCATCCCCGCCGGAGGCGACGCCCGGGCGGAGACGGAACGGGGAAACTGGTGGAGCCGGCCGGGATCGAACCGGCGACCTTTACATTGCGAACGTAACGCTCTCCCGACTGAGCTACGGCCCCAACCCCTCCCGTCGGAGGGGGGCGAATGGTACCCTGCGGCGACGGCGCGCACCACCCCTCCGTGCGCGGCCGACCCACCCCGATCCACCGGGAGGCGCCATGCAGCAGGGCTTTCGGCTCCATCTCCGAGACGACCTCCACCCGTGGCCGCAGGAGCCCGCCGAGGCGCGCGCCATCCAGCAGGCGCTGCCGCCGCCGGTGGTCTCCCCCCTGCCGCCGGGCCAGGCACCCCGACGTCTGCTCGGGCTGGATTGCGCCTTCCCCCGCCGACCGGCGCCCCACGCCGTCGCCGCGGCCCTCCTGTGGGACACCGAAGAGGGGCGGGTCCTCTGGCGCCAGAGGATCCGCCGCCCCATCCCCTTCCCCTACCGCACCGGGCTGCTCGCCTTCCGTGAGCTGCCGCTCCTCCTTCCGCTGCTCGCCGCACTGCCCCTGCCGATCGACGCCATCCTGGTGGACGGGCAAGGGATCGCCCATCCGGCGGGGATCGGCTCGGCGGCCCATCTGGCCCTCTGGATCGAGGAGCCCGTCCCGGTGGTCGGCGTGGCCAAATCGCATCTGACCGGCAGCTTCGGGCCTTTGCCGGCGGAGGCCGGTGCCCGAACCCCGCTCCTCCATCGGGGACGCATCGTCGGCGCGGTGGTGCGCAGCCGCACGGGATGCCGTCCGCTCTTCGTCTCCCCCGGCGGCCATGTCGATGTCGCAGGGGCGGTGGAGATCGTACTCCGCTCCCTGCGGGGGCGTCGCCTGCCCGAGCCGCTGCGGCTGGCCGATCGCCACAGCCGCGATGGGTAGCCCGCGCGATTGCGCCGCCCCGAAACGAACAAGGCCGCGATCCGGAAGGACCGCGGCCTGATCGGGAGGAGTGGCGGGCCAGCCTCAGGCGAAGACGTCCAACTGATTGACCCCTTGCTGCTGCTGCACACGGGGGTTGGCGCGCGCCTGTGCCTCCAACCCGCTGGTCCGGGGGGCCTCCCCCTCGGCACCCTGGGTCGGAGCCGACTCACCCACCTCGCGGGGCTGCGTCTCCACCGCCTCTCCGCCCGCATTCCGATTCAGATCGGGCGCAACCTGGACCTGCGTGGAAGAGCTCTTCCGCTCCTGGGCCTGCTGCGCCTGATTCTGCTGGAAATCGGGACGGACCAACGGGACGGTGGAGGTTACCGAGCCTATTTGCATGACGAACCTCCTTGCGTTTCGGTGCGCACAAGACGCACCTTGGGACCAATCATCGCCGATTCGGCGGCGGACTTGAGCGGCCGGCCGGCGGCGTCAGCTCCCCTGCTCCACCGGTGCGGCCACACCCGACCGCGGCGCCACCCCGCCGCCGGCCCGCTGCGCACTCCCCTGCTGCGCCTGGATGCGCTGGTATTGGCGCAAGGCCGCCTGCCGCCCCTGCGACGACGCAGCGCCCTGTGACGGGGCGGCCGCCACCGACTCCGCCCGACGCGCCGCCTCGCGCGCCTCGGCCTGCGCATGCGCCGCCTGCGCCTGCGCCCGCTCGACCCGATGGCGCGCGGCGGCCTCCTGCAACCGATCGAGCGCTCCGGACCGCTGCTCCCGCACCGCGTGGTGCGCCACGGCCGCCGAGGCTAAAGTCTCCTCCCCGCCCGCCGATACTCCCGTTATGGTCACGCGGTCGGTGACGGCGGGGCGGGCCGCCGCCACGGAAGCGCGCACCGCACGCAGCTCCGCCCGGGCGGCGGATGCGGCGGCCCGGGCCTGCCGCGCCTCGCTCTGTCGTGCAGAAGCTTGGCGGCGTGCCTGCGCCCGCTGCGTCGCGCCGTCGCCGTTCGCCCCGGACGGCGACGCCTCCCCCCGGCCCGATCCGCCGGAGGCCCCCGCTCCGGACGCAGCAGCCCCGTTCGCCTGCGCATCCTTCCTCGCAGGCGGCTTGGGCTTGAGCTGCGGCATCAGCAGATCGGCTTGACGGCGGCCGAGGTAGGCCGCAGCAAAGGCGGCATCGCTTAGCATCTTCCCGATTCGTGCCCCGAACGTCGGCGCCCCCTACTCGAGAGGGGCGAAACAGGCGCTTTATAGCAGAGAGACCATCCGAAGTCAAGCCGTGCGCCTCCATGGGGAGGCCCGCGGCACCGCTCCTCAGGGGATCAGTCCCGCCGCGCGCGCCCGACGGGTGAGCGCCACCGCCGCCACCGTATAGAGGAGCAGGAAGGGAACAAAGGGCCAGAGCCGCTGCAGCCCCGACAGATGGGGGATCCAGAGCGCGGCCGCCCCCTGCAGCAGACCGAGCGCGCCGTAGAGCAGCGTCACCTGCGCATGCGTCCGCCCCATCCGCA
Organism: Zetaproteobacteria bacterium; assembly: GCA_003696765.1. Taxonomy (NCBI): domain Bacteria; kingdom Pseudomonadati; phylum Pseudomonadota; class Candidatius Mariprofundia; species Zetaproteobacteria bacterium. Next base: position 41,619 of record RFFX01000005.1, read on the forward strand.
CCAGCAGCTGATAGAGGTGGCTGCGGTGGGCCTGGGTCGGGTTCTCGCCGGCCAGGATGCGCCGCGCCATGGTGAAGCTGGTGTCGAAGATGAAGTGGAGCAGCAGCAGCGGCATGACGAAGAAGGAGGTGTGGGCCTTGTCGTAGCTTGCCGCCATCAGGGCCAGCGCGGCCAGGACGAAGCCGAGAAAGGCACTGCCCACATCCCCCATGAAGATGCGCGCCGGCGGCCGGTTGAACCAGAGAAAGCCGGCCGCAGAAGCGGCGATGACGAAGCTGACCAGATAGGCGAAGTTGCTCCCCGCCGACAGGGTGATGGCCGCGAAGAAGAGGGCGGCGATGATCGCGGTGGTCGCAGCGAGGCCGTCGATGCCGTCCATGAAGTTGTAGGCGTTGGTCATCCCCACCAGCCAGAGGGCGGTGACCGCCCCCGCCAGCACGGGGTGTCCCTGCAACGCCGGCACCGTCCGCGCATCGAGCGTCAACCCCGCCGCCATGGCGACGGCGACGGCGACCACATGGGTCAACAGCTTGATCTGGAATGACTTCTCCTTGATGTCGTCGTAGAGGGAGATCGCGGCGATCAGCAGCGCGGAGAGAAGAAACGCCCAGAAGTAGTGGCGGTGGATCTGGCTGCTGTCGCCGAAGAGACGGATGGCTGAGAGGCCGGCCAGGAAGGTGACCACGATGGCCACACCGCCACCGCGCGGTGTCGGCACCCGATGGGAGGAGCGGGCGTTGGGCCGGTCCATGATCCGCACACGGTGCAGCATCAGCCAGGTCCCCGCCGCCGAGAGCAGGGCGAGCAGCAGCGCGAAGAGCAGGTGTTCGACCAGAGCGGAGGCACGCACGGAGGGGATCATCACCGTAGCGAACCGGCACCGCGGCCGTAGACCGGCGGGCGGAGATGGCGGTCGAGCAGCGGTACCAGGCAGTTCATCAGCATCACCGAGAACATCGCCCCTTCGGGATAGCCGCCGAAGGTGCGGATCACCCAGGTGAGCACCCCGCAGCCGATGCCGAACACGATCTGGGCGCGCGGCGCCACCGGCGAGGTGACCGGATCGGTGGCCATGAAGAAGGCGCAGAGCATCAGCCCGCCGGCGGCGATGTGAAAGGGCGCCGGGGCAAAGCGATCGGGATCGATCGCATGGGCGATCGCGGCCAGCAGCGCCACCGAGGCCAGGTAGCTCGTCGGAATCTGCCAGCTGATCACCCGCACCCGCAGCAGGTAGAGCCCGCCGAGCAGCAGGGCCAGCGCGCTGGTCTCGCCCATGCTGCCCCCCTCGCGACCGAGCAGCGCATCGACCAGCGAATAGTGGGCGGCGGCCAGCGCCTCCGGCACGGTGGCGCCGCCGTGGAGCGCGGTCTTGAGCCGACCGAGCGGCGTGGCGGCGGTGATCGCGTCGAACGGCTGCCCGGTGGCGGCCACCCCGCCGGTGAAGATGGTCCAGGCATTGGAGAAGTGCGCCAGATCGATCCCGCCGGGCAGCGGCAACGGAATCAGCCAGGTGGTCATCTGCAGCGGGAAGGAGACCAGCAGGATCACCCGCGCGGCCAGCGCCGGGTTGAACGGATTGTAGCCCAGCCCGCCGTAGAGCTGCTTGCCCAGGGTGATGGCGGCAAGCGCGCCGATCAGCGCCACCCACCAGGGCGCCGCCGCCGGCAACACCAGCGCCAGAAAGAGCCCGGTCAGCGCCGCGGAGCCGTCGAGCGCCGCTGAGCCGTCCCGGCCGGTGAGGCGCAACACCCCCCACTCGATCACCACACAGGCGGTGATGGCGAAACCAAGCTGCAGCAGGGCCAGCCAGCCGAAGAGCCACACCGCCACCAGCGTCGCCGGTAGCAGTGCTGCCATCACCTGCAGCATCATCACCCGGCTGGAGCTGCCGCTGTGGTCGTGGGGGGAGCTCAATTCTGTTTGCAGCGCAAAACATCCGTCCATGGATGTTTTGCTTGACGGAAAGCGAAGAATGCGATCTTCGCTTTCCTTACAAATCCTGCGCTTGCCTTGGCAAGCTTCGGATTTGCGCGGCCGTCCATGGCCGCGTTGATGGCTTCTCGCGAAACCATCAACTCTGTTTGCAGCGCAAGACATCCGTCCATGGATGTTTTGCTTGACAACAATCCCCACCTCCCGGCGAAGCCCTCACTGCTTCCGCTCCTCCACCCCCGCACCGGCCGCAGGCCTGCGCGAGCGCCTGCGGGCGGCACGCTCCTCCTGCTCGCGCCGGAGCCGCTCCTCACGCGCCTCGGAGCGGCGGCGCGACGCATCGGCGAATGCACGGGCGCGGCGAATCGCCGCCACCTGCCCCTTGCCGTAGCGGAAGTAGTGGACCAGCGGAATGTGGGCCGGGCAGACGTAGCTGCAGGCGCCGCACTCGATGCAGTCGAAGAGATGGAACGCCTCGGCCTGCTCGAAGCGGTCGTTGCGGCAGTGGGCGGCGAGCTCGTTGGGCATCAGCCCGGCGGGGCAGACCTGCAGGCAGTGGCCGCAGCGGATGCAGGGCGACTCCGGCTCGACCGGACGGCGCGCCATGGCAAGAATGGCGTTGCTCCCCTTGGTGACCGGCGCCTCCGGGTACAACACCCGCTCGCCCATCATCGGCCCGCCCTGGATGATCTCGATCCCCTCCAGATCGAGCAGCCCCTGCCGGCGCAGGAGGAAATCGATCGGCGTACCGATGCGCACCCGCAGATTGGCCGGCTGCGGCATGGCCTCCCCGCCCAAGGTCACCACCCGCTCGGTCAGCGGACGCCCCTGCAGCACCGCGTCGGCCACCGCCGCACTGGTTGCCACGTTGACGCAGAGCACCCCGACATGGAGCGGCAGCCGACCGGCAGGGACCTGCCGGCCGGTGATCGTCTCGATCAACTGCCGCTCGCTTCCCTGGGGATAGCGGACCGGCAGCAGCCGCACGGCGACGTCGTGCAGCCCCCCCGCGATGGAGGCCCGCTCCATCGCCTCGGCGGCGTCGGGCTTGTTCTCCTCGATCGCCACCACACAGCGCGCCGCGCCGACGACATGGCGCAGGATCGCCATCCCCGCGACGATCCGCTCCGCCTCCTCGACCATCAGCCGGTGGTCGCAGGCGAGCCACGGCTCACACTCCACACCGTTGAGGATCAGGGTCTCGATCGGATGACGTGGGTCGCGCGCCAGCTTGACGAAGGTGGGGAAGAGCGCGCCGCCCAACCCGACGATCCCGCAGGCGCGGATGCGCTCGCGCAGCTCGGCCGGGTCGCGCTCCGGCCAGTCCGGCCACCCCTCCCACCCGCCGGTGGAGCGGTCCTCCCCGTCGGCCTCGATGAAGATCGAGCGCATCCCGATGCCCGAGGGGTGGACGATGGCGTGCTCCTCGATCTTGACCACCGTCCCGGAGGTGGGGGCGTGGAGCGCCGCGGAGACGTAGCCCTGCGGCCGGGCGATCGGCTCATCGCGCAACACCCGCGCACCGACATCGACCACCGGCTCGGCGCTCTCCCCGATATGTTGACGCACCGGCACGACGAACAGCGGCGGCAGCGGCGCGGACTCGATGGGTGCGGCGGCGGCATCCTCGTGCATCTCGGGATGGACCCACGGCCGGGCCAACGGCAGCAGCCCCCCCAGCAGCCGCACCCCCATCCGCTGCCAGCTATGCATCGCGATCAGGACGCGGCAGAGCCGGCATGACGGGGACCCCTCCTTGCGGCCACGGCGGAGCGCGCGAAACAGCCGAGCAAACAGCCCACGGACGGACTTTTTGCGATCTCATCATCCATGCTGCATCCTGCGCGCACGGCCCAGATCGGCGCGCGCGGTGCCCGGCAGCGGCCAGGACCAGTGCTCCAGCAACTCCGGCTTCTCCAGCATGTCGATGCAGTCGACCGGACAGGGCTCGACGCAGAGGGCGCAACCGGTGCAGTCGTCGGCGATCACCACATGGTACTGCCTGGGCGCGCCGACGATGGCATCGACCGGACAGGCCTTGATGCAGAGCGTACAGCCGATGCACTCGTCCTCTCGGATGAAGGCGACCATCGGCGCCTTGGGCTCCTCTTCGATCGCCTTGGGCTCCACCCCCATGATGTCGGCGATCTGGCGCATCACCCGCTCGCCGCCCGGCACACAGTGGTTGACCTCCGCCTCGCCTGTGGCCACCGCGTGGGCGTAGGGCCTGCAGCCGGGATAGCCGCACTGGCCGCACTGGGTCTGCGGCAGCAACCGGTCGATCGACTCCTCCAGCGGATTGCCCTCCACCTTGAACAGGCGGGAGAAGAGGGCCAGCGCCGAGCCGAAGAGCACCCCCGCGCCCGCCAGCAACAACACCGGCGTCCACAATGCGGCGCCTCCCGTCAACGGCGGTCGATGCCCGGCGGTGGATCAGCCCTTGACCAGACCGCTGAACCCGAGAAAGGCCAGGCTCATCATCCCGGCGGTGATCAGGGTGATCGGGCTGCCGCGAAACGGGCGCGGCACCGGCGCACCGTCCAGCCGTTCGCGCAAGCCGGAGAAGGCGACCAGCACGATGGAGAAGCCGATCGCCGCCCCCAGGCCGTAGAGCGCGGCCTGCGGCAGATCGAGCTCCTTCTGCACGTTGAGCAGCGCCACACCGAGCACGGCGCAGTTGGTGGTGATCAGCGGCAGGAAGACGCCCAGCGCCTGATGGAGCAGCGGGCTGGTCTTGTGCATGGCCATCTCGACCAGCTGCACCAGCGAGGCGATCACCAGAATGAAGAAGACGGTCTGGAGATACTCCAGCCCCAGCGGCTGCAGCAGCCAGTGCTGCACCATCCAGGTGGAGATCGAGGCGAGCGTCATGACGAACATCACCGCCAGCGCCATGCCGACGGCGGTTTCGGTTTTGGCGGAGACACCGAGAAAGGGGCAGATGCCGAGGAACTTGGCCAACACGAAGTTGTTGACCAGCACCACGGAGACCAGGATCAGCAGGTAGTCATGCATGCCGGCAATGCTACCGCCCACGGCGCAAAATGTATCACCATCACCTCGCCCGGGCCGCAGCGCGACCGGGCAAAGCAGCGATCAGCGCTTGGAGAACTGCGGCGCGCGCCGCGCCTTCTTCAAGCCGTACTTCTTGCGCTCGACCACGCGGGCGTCCCGGGTGAGAAAGCCGCGCTTCTTCAGCAGCGGGCGCAGCCCGGAGTCGTAGCTGACCAGCGCGCGGGCCAGCCCCATACGGATCGCACCGGCCTGACCGCTCACCCCGCCGCCACGCACGTTGACCCGCACATCGACCCGTCCCGAAAGGCTGACGGCGGCCAGCGGCTCCAGCGCCCGCTGACGGGTGATCTCGATCGGAAAATAGCGCTCGATCTCCCGCCCGTTGACCTCGATCCTGCCGGCACCCGGCTTCAGGATGACGCGGGCGGTGCTCGCCTTGCGCCGCCCCGTTCCGCGATGGATGTTCTCGTTCACGACCTACCCCTGATTCCCTTCTCCGGCGCCGCGCCCGCCCGGATCGAGCACGACCGGCCTCTGGGCTGCATGCGGATGGTCGGCACCGGCATAGACCTTGAGCTTGCGCATCATCCGGCGGCCGAGCGGCCCCTTGGGCATCATCCCCCGCACCGCATGTTCGATGATCCGCTCGGGATGGCTCCGGCGCAACTCGGCCAGCGCGGTCTCCTTCAGCCCGCCGGGATAGCCGCTGTGGCGGTAGTAGCGCTTCTGCCGCTCCTTCCTGCCGGTGACATGGACCCGGGCCGCATTGATCACCACCACATGGTCGCCGCAATCGGCGTGCGGCGTATACCAGGGGCGATGCTTGCCCCGAAGGATGGCGGCGACCCGGGTGGCCAGCCGCCCGAGCACCTGATCGGCGGCATCGACCACATACCACTGCCTTGCTCTCTCCTCGCCCGCACGGGGCACCCAAGTGCGCATCGTATCCACCTGCCCGAAACAATGAGATTGGAACCGAATCCAGGCCCATCGTGGACCCGTCGGCGATCGGCGGGGCAGCCACACCCACGGAGGCGGCCGCCGCCGGTTCCATCCCCGGGGCCGCGCCCGCAGGGGGCGGCGCATGGTAGGAGCCCACCCCGCATTGTCAACGCCGGAAGCCGAAAGCAGGCCCGGCGTTGACAGCCCCCCGTCCGTCCCGGAAAGTTCACCGCCCGACCTGGACTTCTCCGCACCCCGAGGCGTGGGCAGCGTGGAAGGGGGAAGCGGAGGCGGACGCATTGCAACTCCGGGCGGCTCCGTCCGGAGCGGGGGCGACGGGAATACCCGATGAAAGCGGTCGATTCAACCGGAAGAGCGACCCGGCTACGCGACCAAACACACCAGTGCGGAAAGGGGGGCATATGGAATACCTGGCCAACGAATATGTCCCGGTCTTCATTTTTTTGGTCGTCGCCCTGGCCATGGGGGTGGTGCCGCTGGTGCTCACGGTGGTGGTCGCCGAGCAGCGTCCCGATCCGGAGAAGCTCTCCGCCTACGAGTGCGGATTCGAGGCCTTCAACGACTCGCGCATGCGCTTCGACGTCCGCTTCTATCTGGTCTCCATCCTCTTCGTCATCTTCGACATCGAGACGGCCTTCATGTTCCCCTGGTCGGTGGTGCTCAAACAGATCGGCATCTTCGGCTTCGTCGAGATGGTGCTCTTCCTGTTGATCCTGGTGGTCGGCTTCGCATACGCCTGGAAGAAGGGGGCGCTGCAGTGGGAATAGAGGGGGTTCTGGAGCGGGGGTTCATCACCACCACCGCCGACAAGGTGATCAACTGGGCGCGCAGCGGCTCGCTCTGGCCGATGACCTTCGGCCTGGCCTGCTGCGCGGTCGAGATGATGCATGCCGGTGCCAGCCGCTACGACCTCGACCGTTTCGGCATCGTCTTCCGCCCCAGCCCGCGTCAGTCGGACGTGATGGTGGTCGCCGGAACCTTGATCAACAAGATGGCGCCGGCGCTGCGCAAGGTCTACGACCAGATGAGCGAGCCCCGATGGGTGATCTCGATGGGCTCCTGCGCCAATGGCGGCGGCTACTACCACTACTCCTACTCGGTGGTGCGCGGCTGCGACCGCATCGTGCCGGTCGACATCTATGTCCCCGGCTGCCCGCCGACCGCCGAGGCGCTGCTCTACGGCTTCATCCAGCTGCAAGAGAAGATCAAGCGCACCAACACCATCGCCCGCCGCTAGCCATACCAAAGCCATGAGCGACCGCGAAGCACAGCCGACCACCGCCCTGCCCGACGACCTGCAGGCCCTGCAGCAGCAGTTCGGCGCGCAGGTGGTCGCCTGCCGGATGGCGATCGACTGCCCGGAGGCGGTGGTGGAGCGGTCGGCGATCGTCGAGATCTGCCATTTCCTGCGCGGCCGGTTGGGGTACGACCAGCTGATCGACATCTGCGGCGTCGACATGTCCGAGCACCCGGACCACCAGCCGGATCAGCCCCGATTCGAAGTCGTCTACCACCTGCTGTCGGTCTCCGACCACAAGCGCATCCGCATCAAAACCCGGCTCGACGAGCGGGAGTTCGTCGACTCGGTCACCGAGGTGTGGCCGGCGGCCGACTGGTTCGAACGGGAGGCGTTCGACATGTTCGGCATCATCTTCAACCACCACCCCGACCTGCGCCGCATCCTCACCGACTACGGCTTCGAGGGCTATCCGTTGCGCAAGGACTTCCCGGTGACCGGGCGAGTCGAGCTATTCTACGACGAAGAGGAGCGCCGCTGCGTCTACCGACCGATCGCGCTGGAGAACCGCGTGCTCACCCCCAAGGCCTGGCCGGAAGAGCATCTTCGTGGCTGAGATCCAGAATTACACCCTCAACTTCGGGCCGCAACACCCCTCGGCCCACGGCGTGCTCCGGCTGGTGCTGGAGCTCGACGGCGAGGTGGTCGAACGGGCGGAGCCGCACATCGGCCTGCTCCATCGCGGCACCGAGAAGCTGTTCGAGCAGAAGACCTACCATCAGAACATTCCCTACTTCGACCGCTTCGACTATGTGTCGATGATGTGCAACGAGCACCCCTACGCGCTGGCCGTGGAGAAGCTGCTCGGCATCGAGGCGCCGATCCGCGCCCAGTACATCCGGGTGATGTTCGCCGAGCTGACCCGCATCCTCAACCACTGCCTCTGGCTGGGCGCGCACGCGCTCGACATCGGCGCCATGACCGTCTTCCTCTACTGCTTCCGCGAGCGCGAGGATATCTTCGACTTCTACGAGGCGGTCAGCGGCGCCCGCATGCACGCCGCCTACTTCCGCCCCGGCGGGGTGACCGCCGACCTGCCCGAGGGGCTGCTGGAGCGGATCTGGGCGTTCACCGAGCGCTTTCCCGGCTATGTCGACGAGTACGAGACGCTGCTGACCGAGAACCGCATCTGGAAACAGCGCACCGTCGACATCGGCGTGGTCGACCGCGATGCGGCGCTGGCCTGGGGCTTCACCGGCCCGATGCTGCGCGGCTCGGGCGTTGCATGGGACCTGCGCAAGACCCAACCCTACGACGTCTACGACCAGCTCGACTTCGAGATCCCGGTCGGCGCCACCGGCGACTGCTACGACCGCTATCTGGTGCGGGTGGAGGAGATGCGGCAATCCAACGAGATCGTCCGCCAGTGCATCCACTGGCTGGAGAAGCACGACGGTCCGGTCAAGATCGACGACTACAAACTGACCAATCCCCCGCGCGCCCTGATCAAGGAGGACATGGAGTCGCTCATCCACCACTTCAAGTTCTTCTCCGAGGGCTATCCGGTCGAGGGCGAGATCTACCAGCCCACCGAACACCCCAAGGGGGAGCTGGGGGTCTACATCCGTGCCGACGGCTCCAACAAGCCCTACCGCATCAAGGTGCGCGCGCCGGGCTTCGCCCATCTGCAGGCGCTCGACTATATGTGCCGCGGCCATATGATCGCCGACGTGGTCACCATCCTCGGCACCCAGGACATCGTCTTCGGCGAGGTCGATCGATGATGGTCTCGCAAGAAACCATCATCGCGACCATGGAGGGTCGCGCAAACCCGGAGGTTGCAGACGCAACCGACGGATTTGTAAGGGGATCGAAAACCGCGATCTTCGATCCCCGTCAAGCAAAAAGTCCACGGACGGACTTTTTGCGATTCGATCATCGATGATGGTTTCGCAAGTAACCATCATCTGTTGTGGTGTGGTCACCGATGAGTGAATCGCTCTCCTTCAGCCGCGAACAGCAGGAGGCGATCGCCGCGCTGGTGGCGCGCTACCCCCATCCCCGCTCGGCGCTGCTGCCGGTGCTGCACATGGCCCAGGAGACCTTCGGCCACCTCTCCTTGGAGGCGCAGCAGCTCGTCGCCGACACCTTGGGGCTGCGGCTGATGGTGGTGCGCGAGGTGGTCACCTTCTACACCATGTTCCGCGAGACACCCGCCGGCAAATACCGGCTGGAGTTCTGCACCAACGCCGGCTGCATGCTCAACGGCGCGCGGGAGCTGGTGGCGCATGTCTGCGACAAACTGGGGATCCGACCGGGGGAGACCACCGAGGACGGCCTGTTCACCGTCACCGAGGTGGAGTGCGCCGGCGCCTGCGGCGGCGCGCCGGTGGTCCAGATCAACAACGTCTACCACGAGAAGGTCGACCCCGAAACGATCGACGCGCTGATCGAGCAGATGCGCAGCGAGGCATCGGCATGATTCCGTCGGATCCGACCAGGGTCACCGCCCACTGTTTCGCGCGCATCGGCATCCCCGACCAGCGGCGGCTGGAGGTGGCGCGCGCCCACGGCGCCTACGACTTCCTGCCGGTGGTGCTCAACGACTTCGATCCCGGGAAGATCATCAACGAAGTCAAGGCCTCGGGCATCCGCGGCCGCGGCGGCGCCGGCTTCCCCACCGGGCTGAAGTGGTCGTTCGTACCGCGCAACACCGGCAAGCCGACCTATCTACTGTGCAACGCCGACGAAGGCGAGCCCGGCACATTCAAGGATCGCGACATCATCCGCTTCGACCCCCATCTGCTGATCGAGGGGATGATCATGGCCGGCTTCGCGCTCGGCGTGCATGACGCCTACATCTACATCCGCGGCGAGTTCAAGCGTGAGGCGGAGATCCTCAACGAGGCGATCGGCGAGGCCTATGCCGCCAACCTGCTGGGCGAGCGCATCCTCGGCACCGACTTCTCCATGAACATCACTGTCCACCGCGGCGCCGGCGCCTATGTCTGCGGCGAGGAGACGGCGCTGATCGAATCGCTGGAGGGCCGCCCGGGACGGCCCCGGTTCAAGCCGCCGTTTCCGGCGGTGGAAGGGTTCTACCAGTGCCCGACGGTGGTCAACAATGTCGAGACACTGGCCAGCATCCCGGCGATCTTGCGCCACGGCGGCAAGTGGCACGCGGCGATCGGCAGGCCCAACAACACCGGCATGAAGATCTTCTCCGTCTCCGGCCAGGTCAAGCGGCCGGGCAACTACGAGGTGCCGCTCGGCACTCCGCTGAAAACCCTGATCGAGGAGCATTGCGGCGGACTGCGGCACGGCGTGGTGCCCAAGGCGGTGATCCCCGGCGGCTCCTCCTCCAACTGGCTGATGCCCGAGCAGTACGACATCCCGCTCACCTTCGACGACCTGATGAAGGCCGGCTCCATGCTCGGTTCGGGCGCGATCATCGTCATGGACGAGACCGCCGACGTGGTGGCGGTCGCCGCCCGGCTGGCCCGCTTCTACGCCCACGAGTCGTGCGGCCAGTGCACCCCCTGCCGCGAAGGGACCGGCTGGCTGGCGCGGGTGATGCGGCGCATCGAGCAGGGCGGCGGCCGCGAGGAGGACTTCCAGATCCTCGAAGAGGGGGCCACCCACATGGCCGGGCGGACCATCTGCGCGCTGGCCGACGGCGCCGCCGCCCCGGTGTTGTCGCTGATCCGCAACTTCCCCGACGAGGTGCGGGCGCGCATGCTGAGGAGGGCGGCGTGACCACACTGTTCATCGACGGGCGCGAGGTCGAGGTCAAGCCCGGCACCAGCGTGCTCGAGGCCTGCCGCCAGCACGGCATCGACGTCCCCTATTTCTGCTACCACCCCGAGCTGTCGGTCGCCGCCAACTGCCGCATGTGCCTGGTCGAGATCGAGGGGTGGAACAAGCCGGCGGCAAGCTGCTGCACGCCGGTGCAGGAGGGGATGAAGGTCACCACCCAGTCGCCGAGCTTGGCGGAAGACCGCAGGATGGTGATGGAGTACCTACTGATCAACCATCCGCTCGACTGCCCGGTGTGCGACCAGGGCGGAGCGTGCAAGCTGCAGGACTACGCCGTCGCCTTCGGCGCCTCCCGGGGTCGCTACGGCGAGGAGAAGCGGACGGCGGTCAACTACGACCTCGGCCCCTTCGTCGTCACCTGCATGACCCGCTGCATCCACTGCACCCGCTGTGTCCGCTTCGCCGACGAGATCGCCGGCACGTGCGACATCGGCGTCCTCGGCCGGGGCGACCGCATGCACATCACCGGCATCGTCGAGGAGTGTCTGGAGTCCGAGCTCTCCGGCAACCTGCCCGACGTCTGCCCGGTCGGCGCGCTGCTCGACAAGCCGTCGCACGACGTCTCGCGGCCGTGGGAGATGACCCGCCACCGGAGCGCCTGCATCCAGTGCCCGCAGGGATGCGACATCAGCATCGAATCGCGCGACGGTGTGGTGATGCGCATCCGCCCGCAGGAGGGGGGGATCGAGCCGTGGATCTGCGACCGCGGCCGCTATGTTTATGACGCCTTTGCCTCGGATGCGCGCATCCTGCAGCCGGCGGTGCGCCGTGACGGCCGGCTGGAGCGGTGCGGCTGGGATGAAGCGGTGGAGGCGGCCGCAGCCCACCTCGATGGGAAGCGGGTCGGGGTGATCTTCTCGCCCGACTGGAGCGTAGAGGGACTCACCTCCATCCGGCTGCTGATCGAGGCGGCGTTGCCCGGGGCGCGCTGCGGTTTCGATCTGCATCGGCGCGACATGCGTCCCTTCGCCTTCAGCGAGGGGTTCGCCATGACCAGCGATCAGCTCGAGGCCGCCGACCAGGTGGTGGTGCTGGGCAGCGATCTGCGCCAGCGGCTGCCGCTGGTGATGCAGCGGCTGCGCAAGCGGCTCCGGCACGGCCGGCCGGTGGTGCGCATCGGCGCCATGCACTACCGCACCGACTGCCGACTGACCACCGACCTGCTGGTCCGCCCACGCGACTGGCACGCGGTGATCGCCACCGCCATGGAGCAGGTGCGCAACGTGGGCAAGGAGGCCGCCGGCATGGAGGCGTGGCTGGCCGCGGTCGAGGGGCGGCATGAGGCGGGGAAGGCGCTGGCCGACGCCCTGATCGCCGACTCCTGCGCATTGCTGGTCGGCGAGGAGATCCGCAGCCACCGCGACGCGGCGGCGCTGATCCACGGGCTCGACCTGCTGATGCGCGCCTGCGGCCACGCCGAGCCGGAGCGGGACGGACGCAACCTGATTCCACCGGGGATGAACGCCCAACCGCTGGAGCTGCTCTTCGGCGACCGGCGCGAATCGGTCGGCGCCCTGCTCGAGGCGGCCGGCAAGGGAGAGATCGACACGATCGTCCTGATCGGCAGCGACCCCGCCGGCGACGGGCTCTTTCCGGCCGAGTTCCGGCAGGCGGCGGAGGGGTCGGCCACCCTGATCCAGATCGCCGCAATCGAGGGGCAATGCAGCGCCGACGTCGACATCCAACTCCCCTGCCACTGTTACGCCGAAGTGGACGGTACCTTCGTCAACATGGCCGGCCGGCTGCGCACCTCCGACCTGCCGCTCACCCCGCCCAAAGGGGAGGGGCGCCCGCTGTGGAAGGTGATGATGCGGCTGGTGCAGGCGCTGGGGGGGGAGGTGCCGGTGGTCTCGCTCGACGAGCTGCGCCGGGCATGCATGGAACGGGTGCCGGGGGTCGAGCGCGCCTGGGACGGCAGCCCGCGTGACCAGTGGCTGATGGCACCGGCCCGCCATCGAGAAGCGGCCCATCTGCCGGCGCAGCAGGCTCGGCTGATGCCGCTCGATGTGGTCAGCCGCTATTCGATGTACCGTGAAGGGAGCTGGGCACGCGCCTCCGGGCTGCTGGTCACCGCCGGCAAGCTGCATGCGCTGGCCGACCTCATCGTCCATCCGAAGACGCTCCAGGAGGCGGGCTTCACCCCCGGTGACAAGGTGACCGTCAAGAGCCATCGCGGCAGCCACAGCTACCACATCGGCGTGCGCGGGGATCTCTCCGAGGGGGTGCTCTTCGTCGCCCGCCGCGGTGTGGCGGGGGTCCTCTCCAGCGAGTGTGAGGCGGAGCTGGCCGCGCCGGAGGCGGATGGATGAAGGGGATGCTCCTGCAAACGCTGATCTGGGTGCTGGAGGTGCTGGCCATCACCGTGCCGGTGGCGCTGTCGGTGGCCTACACCACCTACGTCGAGCGGCGGGTGATCGGCTGGGTACAGGCGCGCAAGGGGTGCAACCGCGTCGGTCCCGCCGGCCTGCTGCAGCCGATCGCCGACGTCATCAAGCTCTTCCTCAAGGAGTCGATCATCCCCGCCGGCGCCAACAAGCTGCTTTTCATCGCCGCACCGGTGGTCTCGCTCACCCCGGCGCTGCTCGCCTTCGCGGCGGTCCCATTCGGCAAGACCTCCCTCTTCGGCCTGTGGGACCACCCCCACGTCATGGCCATCGCCAACCTGAACATCGGCGTGCTCTATGTCATGGCCGTCGGCTCGCTGGCCATCTACGGCATCCTGCTCGCCGGCTGGGCCTCCAACTCCAAGTATGCGCTGATCGGTGCGGTGCGCTCCACCTGTCAGATGATCTCCTACGAGGTCTCGATGGGCTTCGCCGTCGTCTGCGTGCTGATGATGGCCGGCACGATGAACCTGACCGGGATCGTCGAGGCACAGGCGGGCGGCTTCTGGCACTGGTACTTCATCCCGCTCTTCCCGATGTTCCTGGTCTATTTCATCTCCGGCTGCGCCGAGACCAACCGCGCCCCCTTCGACCTGCCCGAGGGGGAGGCGGAGCTGGTCGCCGGCTTCTTCGTCGAGTACTCCGGCATGTGGTTCGCCACCTTCTCGCTGGCCGAGTACGCGGCGATGATCCTGATCAGCCTGATGACCTCGATCATGTTCCTCGGCGGCTGGCATGCACCGTTCCCGGCGCTCGACGTCATCCCCGGCACCGTCTGGCTGCTGGGCAAGACTGCCTTCTTCCTCTTCGTCTTCATCTGGTTCCGCGCCACCTTCCCGCGCTACCGCTACGATCAACTGATGCGGCTGGGGTGGAAGGTGTTCCTGCCGTGGACGCTGATCTGGATCGCGGTGGTCGGCACCGCCACCTACACCCCGCTGCTCTCCGACATCATCGGATTCTGGCAGCCGTGGAGGTCGTGACGTGACCGCCCTGATCAAACGCCACATCAACACCTGGCTGCTGCTCGAGCTGGTGCGCGGCCTGATGCTCACCGGCAGCTACCTGTTCAAGAAGAAGATCACCGTCGAGTATCCGGAGGAGCGCACACCGCTCTCCCCGCGCTTCCGCGGCCTGCACGCCCTGCGGCGCTACGACGACGGCGAGGAGCGCTGCATCGCCTGCAAGCTGTGCGAGGTGGTCTGCCCGGCGCTGGCCATCACCATCGAGTCGGAGGAGCGATCCGACGGCAGCCGCCGCACCACCCGCTACGACATCGACCTGACCAAGTGCATCTTCTGCGGCTTCTGTCAGGAGGCCTGCCCGGTCGACGCCATCGTCGAGACCCAGGAGTTCGAGTACGCGGTCGAGGATCGGCGCAACCTCTACTACACCAAGGAGATGCTGCTCGACGTCGGCGCCCGCTACAAGGCGCAGATCGACGCCAACATCGCATCGGAAGCGCGCTACCGCTGACCATGTCGCTCATCACCCTCTTCTTCGACCTCTTCGCCACCCTGGCTGTGCTCGGCGGTGCCATGGTGGTGCTCTCGCGCAACCCGATGCACTCGGTGATGTGGCTGATCTTCTGCTTCTTCAACGCCGCCGGCCTCTTCTTCCTGCTCGATGCCGAGTTTCTCGGCGTCATCCTCATCCTGGTCTACGTCGGCGCGGTGATGGTGCTCTTCGTCTTCGTCATCATGATGATCGAGGTCAACGTCGCCCAGATGCGCGAGGGATTCCTGCGCTATCTGCCGATCGGCGGGCCGATCGCATTGATCCTCTTCGCCGAGATGGTCGCCGCCGGCTTCAGCGGCATCTTCTCGACCGCCCGCACCGGCGTTGTCGGCCACCTGGGCGGCCAGGTCGACAACACGGTGGAGATCGGCAAGGAGCTCTACACCCGCTATCTGCTCGGCTTCGAGCTGGCGGCGATCATCCTGCTGGTGGCACTGGTCGGCGCGGTGGTGCTCACCCTGCGCGCCCGCAAGGATGCACGCTACCAGAACATCGCCAGACAGGTGGCCGTGAAGAAGGAAGAGCGGCTGCGCAAGGTGAGGATGTGACCATGACGGCTCTGCATAAGGGCGACATCCGCGACCGGTACGGCCGCGCAAAACGGGAGCTTGCGCATGCAAGCGACGGTTTTGTAAAACGTCCACGGACGGACTTTTTGCGATTCGATCAGTAATGGTACCACTCTCCAGCTACCTCATCGTCGACGCCGCCCTCTTCTCGATCGGGGTGGTCGGGCTGTTCCTCAACCGCAAGAACGTGATCACCATCCTGATGTGCATCGAGCTGATCCTGCTGGCGGTGAACATCAACTTCGTCGCCTTCTCCCACTTCCTCGGCGATCTCGCCGGCCAGCTCTTCGTCTTCTTCGTCTTGACCATCGCGGCCAGCGAGGTGGCGGTCGGCCTGGCCATCCTGGTCGCCTTCCACCGCCTGCGCCGCTCGATCGATGTGGCGGACATCAACACCCTGCAGGGCTGACGCCGGATGGAGACGACCCTGAACAGCGCCGAGTTGCTCACCATCCCGCTGCTGCCGCTGATCGCGGCGCTGGTGGTCGGGCTTGCCGGCAGACGGCTGGGCGATGCACTGTCGCACTGGATCTGCTGCGTCGGCGTGATCCTCTCGGCGCTGCTCTCGCTCCATGTCTTCGCCCAGGTGGCCGATGGCGCCGGCTTCTACGGCAACTTCTGGGAGTGGATCCTCTCCGACGGGCTGCGCGTGCCGGTCGGCATGATGATCGACCCGCTGACCGCGGTGATGATGATCACCGTGACCATCGTCTCCGCCTGTGTCCACGTCTACACCATCGGCTACATGCACGGCGATCCGGGCTACAGCCGCTTCTTCTCCTACATCTCCGGCTTCACCTTCTCCATGCTGGTGCTGGTGATGGGCAACAACTTCTTCACCCTCTTCTTCGGCTGGGAGGCGGTGGGGCTCTTCTCCTACCTGCTGATCGGCTTCTGGTTCAAGCGGGAGAGCGCCACCTTCGCCGCACTCAAGGCCTTCATCGTCAACCGGGTGGGCGACTTCGGCTTCGCCATCGGCATCCTCGCCGTCTGGTACTACTTCGGCACCGTCGAGTACCGCGAGGTCTTCGACGCCATGCCCGGATTCCTCGCCCGCCACTACACCCTCGGGCTGATGGGCCACGAGATGAGCGCCATCACCTTCATCTGTCTGGCGCTGTTCGTCGGCGCGATGGGCAAGAGCGCCCAGATCCCGCTCCATGTCTGGCTGCCCGATTCGATGGAGGGTCCGACACCGATCTCCGCCCTCATCCACGCCGCCACCATGGTCACCGCCGGCGTCTTCATGGTCGCCCGGCTCTCGCCGATGTTCGAGTTCTCCGAGACCGCGCTGGCCGTGGTGACCATCACCGGCGCGCTCACCGCCTGGATCTGCGCCACCATCGGCCTGGTGCAGAACGACATCAAGCGGGTGATCGCCTACTCGACCTGCTCGCAGCTCGGCTACATGTTCGTCGCCTGCGGGGTGTCGGCCTACTCGGTCGGCATCTTCCACCTGATGACCCACGCCTGGTTCAAGGGGCTGCTCTTCCTCGCCGCCGGCTCGGTGATCCACGCGGTGATGGCCGATCAGGACATCCGCCGCATGGGGCAGTTGCGCAAGTACATGCCGATCACCTACGCCACCATGCTGATCGGCGCGCTCGCTCTGGCCGGGGTGCCGCCCTTCGCCGGCTTCTGGTCCAAGGATCTGATCATCGAATCGGCGGCGGTGCGCCACATGAGCTGGGGAATCAGCGGCTTCGCCTACTGGGCGCTGCTCACCGGCGTCTTCTTCACCGCCTTCTACACCTTCCGCATGTTCTTCCTCACCTTCCACAACTCCGACCGGGTGCCGGCCGAAACCAAGGCCCACCTGCATGAGTCGCCCAAGGTGATCACCGTGCCGCTGATCATCCTCGCCGTTGGCGCGGCACTCACCGGCTGGTGGGGGGCGGAGGTGCTCAACCTGCCCGGTGAGGGGGGCGAGGGCTTCTTCGGCGATGCCATCTTCGTGCTGGCCGCGCACAACCCGATCGCCCGCCTCGAGGCGCTGGAGGAGGCGCACGCCACCGGATTCTGGCTGGAGGGCGGCGCGCTGATCTTCGCCGCGCTGGGCATCGGGCTCGCCTGGCTGATGTACTTCCGCGAGAGCCCGCTGCCGGCGAGGATCGCCGCGCGATTCCCGGGCGTTCATCGCTTCCTGCTGGAGAAGTGGCGTTTCGACGAGCTCTACTGGGCGATCTTCGTCGTGCCGGCGCGCAACGCCGGCCGCTTCCTGTGGCAGCAGGCCGATCTGGCACTGATCGACCGCGGCGTCATCCACACGGTGATCATCGACTCGATCGCCCGCGCCGCCGGCTGGCTGCGCCGGCTGCAGACCGGTTTCGTCTACCACTACGCATTCGCCATGGTGCTCGGCCTCTTCGGCCTGCTCACCTGGCTGGCCGCCGGCGGCGGATCATGAACACCATCCATATCCTCGGCATCCCGATCCTCACCCTCTCCATCTTCCTGCCGACGGCGGGGGCGGCGGCCATCTGGCTCTTCGCCCGCAACGACGATCAGGTGCGCTGGGGGGCGCTGATCACCTCCACGCTCACCTTCCTGGTCACCCTGCCGCTGGCCCTCGCCTTCGACACCACCACCGCGAAGATGCAGTTCGAGGAGCTCCATCCCTGGATCGAGAGCTTCCACATCCACTACCACCTGGGCGTCGACGGCATCTCCATGCCCTTCATCCTGCTGACCAGCCTGCTGACCGTGATCTGCGTGGTCTCGGCCTGGGAGTGCATCCAGGATCGGGTTCGCGGCTACATGATCGCCTTCCTGGTGCTGGAGACGACGCTGATCGGCGTCTTCGCCGCGCTGGACGCGGTGCTGTTCTACTTCTTCTGGGAGGCGATGCTCATCCCGATGTTCATCATCATCGGCATCTGGGGGGGCAAGAACCGCGTCTACGCCACGCTCAAGTTCTTCCTCTACACCTTCGCCGGCTCGGTGCTGATGCTGATCGCGCTGCTCGCCATGTACTTCAAGGCCGGCCACACCTTCGAAATCCTCGACTACATGAACTACCCGTTCGACTTCGGCTGGCAGTTCTGGATCTGGCTCGGCTTCTTCGTCGCCTTCGCCGTCAAGGTGCCGATGTGGCCGGTCCACACCTGGCTGCCCGACGCCCACACCGAGGCGCCGACCGCAGGATCGGTGATTCTGGCCGGCATCCTGCTGAAGATGGGCGCCTACGGCTTTTTGCGCTTCTCGCTGCCCATCTGCCCCGACGCCTCGCAGTACTTCGTGCCGATGATGGTGGCGCTCTCCCTGATCGCCATCGTCTACATTTCGCTGGTGGCGATGATGCAGAAGGACATGAAGCGGCTGATCGCCTACTCCTCGATCGCCCACATGGGCTACGTCACGCTGGGCACCTTCATGTTCACCCAGCAGGCGCTGGAGGGGGCGGTGGTCAACATGATCAGCCACGGATTCGTCGCCGCCGCCCTGTTCCTTTGCGTCGGGGTGATGTACGACCGACTGCACACGCGTGAGATCGCCGCCTACGGCGGGGTGGCCAATGTCATGCCCCGCTTCGCGCTGGTCATGATGGTCTTCGCCATGGCCAACGTGGCGCTGCTCGGCACCTCCGCCTTCATCGGCGAAATCCTGGTGTTGATCGGCACCTTCAACGCCGACCCGGCATCCCTCTCTCTCTCGGCCAAGTGGGTGGCCATCGCCGCGGCGAGCAGCGTGGTGCTGTCGGCCTGCTACATGTTGTGGATGGTCAAGCGGGTCATCTTCGGCGACATCGTCAACGAACCGGTCAAGACGATGCCGGAGATGAACCTGCGCGAGACCCTCTACTTCTTGCCGCTGATCGCGCTGGTCGTCTGGTTGGGGCTCTACCCGGTGCCGGTGCTCGACTGGCTCCACCCCACCGTCGCCCACCTGGTCGAGCAGGCAACCAGCAGCAAGCTGGCCGCGGCCGATGCGGCGGCCCGGATCGGGACGCTGATGCAGAGCACGGCGACGACGGGGGGGATGTAAGCCGCCATGTCCAGGATCACCTTTCCCTTCCCCGCCCCCGAACACCTCTCGATCATGGTGCCGGAGATCTTCATCGCGATCCTGGCCATGGCCATCCTGTTGTGGGGGCTCTTCCTGCCCAGAGGCCGCAGCGACGGCGCCGCCTGGGCGGCCGCCGCCGGGTGCGCCGCCGCCATCCCGATGGTGCTCTCGCAGGCCGGCGCCATCGGGCTGACCACCTTCTACGGCTTCTTCATCCTCGACCCCTTCGCCGTCTACGCCAAGCTGATCCTGATCCTCTCCACCCTGTTCGCGATCGTCATCTCCATCGACTACATGCGCCGCGAGGAGCACGCCTGCGAGTATTATGCGCTGATGCTCTTCGCCCTGCTCGGCATGATGTTCATGATCTCGGCGACCAACTTCGTCATGATGTACCTCGGCGTCGAGCTGATGGCGCTGGCCGTCTACGTGCTGGTCGCCTACCAGCGCGAGCTGCTGCGCTCCCCGGAGGCGGCGCTGAAGTACTTCATCCTCGGCTCGCTCTCCTCCGGGATGATGCTCTACGGCATGTCGTTCCTCTACGGCATCAGCGGCCACCTCGACTTCCAGGCGGTGGGGATCGCCCTGCAGGGGGTGGAGCAGGGTCGCTTCGCCATGCAGCTGGGCATGCTCTTCGTGCTGATCGGCCTCGGCTTCAAGCTCTCCATCGCACCGTTCCACATGTGGACGCCCGACGCCTACGAGGGGGCGCCCACACCGGTGACCGCCTTCATGTCGATCGCCCCCAAGGTGGCCGGTTTCGCGCTGTTCATCCGCTTCCTGATCGAGGCGATGCCCCCCTTGAGCACCGACTACATCGCCGTGCTCGAGTGGCTGGCCGTGCTGACCATGGCGGTGGGCAACATCGCGGCCATCGCCCAGCGCAACATCAAGCGGATGCTCGCCTACTCGACCATCGGCCACGTCGGCTTCGTGCTGCTCGGGGTGATCGCCGCCAACGCCGACGGCTATGCCGGCGTACTCACCTACATGACCATCTACCTCTTCATGAACATGGGCGCCTTCGCCATCATCACCATGATGCGGCGCGACGGCTTCGAGGGTGAGCTGATCGAGGATTACGCCGGCATGGCCCGGGTCCGCCCGGTCTATGCGCTGGCCATGGGGCTGTTGATGTTCTCGCTCGCCGGCATCCCCTTCCTCGGCGGCTTCTGGGCCAAGTACGCCGTCTTCCTCGCCGCGGTCGAGGCCGGCCACCTGCGGCTGGCCCTGATCGCGCTGCTCTTCTCGGTGGTCGGCGCCTTCTACTACCTGCGGGTGGTCAAGCGGATCTACTTCGACCAGCCCAAGGGCGATTTCGTCCTGCAGGAGTGCAACTCCATGCAGGTGGTGGTCGCCGTCTCCACCCTGATGGTGGTGCTGCTCGGCCTCTTCCCCGGCCCGTTGATGGCGCTGTGCCACCAGGCGCTCACCGGCCTGATCTGACCGGCGCGCCGCCCCGGAGCGCATGACCGGCCTCCGCACCGCGCCGGCAGGGCCACGCAGCGCCGCGCGCAACCCCTCCGCCCTCTTCATCAAGACCTACGGCTGCCAGATGAACAGCTACGACTCCGAGCGCATGGCAGCGCTGATGGAGTCGACCTTCGGCCTGCGGCTGGTCGCCGCGCCGGAGGAGGCCGACGTCATCCTGATGAACACCTGCTCGGTACGGGAGAAGGCCGAGGAGAAGGTCTACTCCGAGCTCGGCCGCTACCGCAGGCTCAAACAGAAGCGCCCCCACCTGATCATCGGTGTGGGCGGCTGCGTCGCCCAGCAGGAGGGGGCGCGCATCCAGCAGCGGGCGCCGTTCGTCGATCTGGTCTTCGGGCCGCAGAGCTACCACCGGCTGCCGGAGATGATCCACCGCATCCGGCGCGAACGGGTGCCGATCGCCGATGTGGAGCTGCCGGAGATCGAGAAGTTCGACCACCTGCCGCGGCCGCGCGGCCGCGGCTGCAGCCGTTTCGTCACCGTCATGGAGGGGTGCGACAAGTTCTGCACCTTCTGTGTCGTCCCCTACACCCGCGGCGAGGAGCGCTCCCGCCCGGTGGCCGACATCCTCGCCGAGTGCCGGGCACTGCTGGATGAAGGCGCCGTCGAGATCACCCTGCTCGGCCAGAATGTCAACGGCTACCGCGGCATCGGCCCGGACGGCGAGGTGTGGGACTTCGCCGCCCTACTCTTCGCGGTGGCCGAGCTGCCCGGCCTGCTGCGGCTGCGCTTCACCACCAGCCACCCGCTGGAGGTGGACGACGGGCTGATCGAGGCCTTCGCCGAGCTGCCGCAGCTGATGCCCTACCTCCATCTGCCGCTGCAGTCGGGCTCCGATGCCATCCTCAAGGCGATGCACCGCGGCCACACCGCCGACGACTACCTGCGCATCGTCGAACGGCTGCGTGCCGCCAGAGACGACCTGGCCCTCTCCTCCGACTTCATCGTCGGCTTCCCCGGCGAGCGCGACGAGGATTTCGCCGCCACCCTGCGCATGGTGCGCACGGTCGGCTTCGACTCCGCCTTCTGCTTCGCCTACTCGCCCCGCCCCGGCACTCCGGCGGCCGGGCTGGCCGATCCGGTGCCCGACGAGATCAAGCAGGCGCGGCTGGCCGAGTTGCTGGCGCTGATGAAGGAGCAGACTCAGGCGGCGTTGACCCGGCAGGTGGGCAAAACCCTGCCGGTGCTGTTCGACGGCCGCGGCCGACGCGACGGCGATCTCGTCGGCCGCACGCCCGATTTCAAGATCGTCCACGCACGGGGCGGCAGCCGTCTGATCGGCCACGAGATCCCCGTCACCATCACCCGCGCCTACGGGCAGTCGCTCCGGGGCGAAATCCCGCGGGAGTAGGCCGCCATCACGTCGGAGCGGGAGCAAACCACCATCGCGCTCAGGCTCGAAGGGCTGGGCAACGAGGCGTTGGCCGCCCTCTGCGGCCGGGAGCACGACACCCTGCGGCGGATCGAGGCCCGCTTCGACGTGCGGATCACCGGCGCGGTCGGCGACTGGCGCATCTGCGGCGCACAGGCCGAGGCCGCCGCCGGCGCGCTGCGGGCCATGGCCGGGCGGGTGCGTGACGGGGGCGTACTGCCGCCGGACGAGGTCGAGCAGATCATGCACACAGCCGGTGACGCGACGGAGGAGGGGGAGGCCGACGACGACGGGCCGCTGATCGAGGCCGGCCGCCGGCAGGTGCGGGGCAAGTCGCCCAACCAGCGCCGCTATCTGCAGGCGATGGCCGGGCAGATCCTCACCCTGGCGGTGGGTCCTGCGGGAACCGGCAAGACCTGGCTGGCGGTGGCCTGCGCGGTGCGCGACCTGCTCACCGAGCGGGTCGACCGCATCATCCTCACCCGCCCGGCGATCGAGGCGGGCGAGCGGCTGGGCTTCCTCCCCGGCGACATGCAGCAGAAGGTCGATCCCTACCTCAGGCCGCTGTTCGACGCGCTGGGAGAGATGCTGGGCGGTGAGCGCATGGCCCGGCTGCAGAGCGAGGGGCGCATCGAGATCGCCCCGCTGGCCTACATGCGCGGCCGCACCCTCAACGACGCCTTCATCATCCTCGACGAGGCACAGAATACCACCCGTACCCAGATGAAGATGTTCCTCACCCGGCTCGGCTTCGGCGCCCGCATGGTGGTCACCGGCGACATCTCGCAGATCGACCTGCCGCACCCGGAGGAGAGCGGGCTGCTGCATGCCATCCAGCTGCTCGGCGGCATCGAGGGGGTGGCCGTCTGCCGGATGGAACAGCGCGACGTGGTGCGCCACCGGCTGGTGGCCGAGATCATCGCCGCCTACGAACGAGCGGATGGGTGACGGCCACCGGCGGGGCCCATCGGCGGATGCGGCCGCTTTCGTGGCGGCGGAGAAACCGGACAACCAATCGATGATCGACATCCTGCACGACCAGCCGTGGCAGGGGCTGCCCGACGACGGGGCGCTCCGGCGCGCGGTGGCCGCCGCCGCCGAGGCGGCCTGCGGGCGGCCGATCGATGGAGACGGCCTCGATCTCTGCCTGCGGCTGGCCGACGATCAAGCGGTGGCGGCGCTCAACCGGCGCTGGCGCGGGGTCGACCAGGCCACCGACGTGCTCGCCTTCCCGCAGCAGGAGGGGGCGATCGATCCCGCCGCACCGCTGGGCGACATCATCGTCGCCGTCCCCTTCCTGCGCCGCGAGGCGGCCCGTCTCGGCCTGCCGCCGGCCGATCATCTGATCCACCTCGTGGTCCACGCAACACTGCACCTCTTCGGCCACGACCACGCCGAAGCGGAGGAGACCAGGCGGATGCGCCTGCTGGAGAACCACATCATGCAACGACTCGCCCTACACACCCCCTGGCCGGAGGCCGCCCAGTGAGCGCCGGCGACGCCCCACCGACCGCCCGGCAACGGCTGCGCCGCTGGCTGCTGGAGCGGTTGCGCCCCGGCGAAGAGCCCAGTGAGCTGCGCTGGATCATCCGCCGCGCCGGGTCGATCCACTCCGAGACGCAGCGCACCATGCTCGAACAGATCTTGGAGCTGGACGACACCCGGGTGCGCGAGGTGATGACGCCGCGCTCGGAGATCGTCGCCCTCCAGCGCGACATGCGCCCGGACGAGGCGCGCGCGCTGATGGTCAAACACGGGGTGCGGCGCGCACCGTTGATCGACGGCGACCTCGACCGGGTGGTGGGGATGATCCACATCTGGGATCTGCTGCGCCAGCAGCTCGACCCGTCCGGCGAGCTCCCGTTGGACGAACTGGCCACCCCCGCGCTGGAGGTGGCCGAGCTGCAGCGCATCTCCAGCGCGCTGCAGGCGATGAAGAACCGCGTCCATCTGGCGGTGGTGCGCGACGAATATGGCGGCGTCGCCGGCCTGGTCTCGCTCTCCGACCTGCTGGAGGAGATCGTCGGCCCGCTGATCGACGAGCGGCGCAACACCCCCGAACAGGCGATCGTGCGGCGCGCCGACGGCTGGCTGGAGGTGGCCTGCCGCACCCATGTCGAACAGCTGGAGGAGGCGCTGGAGCGTGATCTGCCACGCGGCGACTTCGACACCGTCGGCGGGTTGATCCTAAGCCAATTGCAGCGCATCCCCAGGGCGGGCGAGCGGGTGCAGGCGGCGGGGCTCGACTGCCGCATCCTCGAGGCCGATCCCCGCCGGATCCTCCGCGTCGCCCTGCGTCCGATTTCGCCCCCCAAGGGGTGATCCGCGCCGTCCGCCCCCTCGCCGCCCTGCTCGCCGGAGCGGCGATGCAGTTCGGCTTCTCCCCCTATGCGCTCCGGCCGGTGGCCGTCGCCGCCCTCGCCTTGTGGCTCGCCCTGCTCGCCGACGGCCGCCGCCCCTTCGCATTGAGCTACGCCTTCGGCTTCGGCTGGTTCGGCATCGGCTCCTGGTGGCTGGCACCCACCTTCCACCACTACGGCCACCTGCCGTGGCCGCTCGCCATTGCCGCCCAGTCGCTGGCCGGCGGGGTGCTGGCCCTCTTCCCGGCGCTGCTCGGCTGGTCGGCGGTGCGTCTGGCCGGTGGTCGGCGCAGCGCGCTGCTGCTGCTGATCGCCCCGCTTACCCCGATCGAGGAGTGGTTGCGCGGCCATCTCTTCACCGGCCTGCCGTGGACCGGCCTCGGACTGCTCACCCTCGATACGCCGTGGATCGGCTGGGGGCAGATCGTCGGCGGGCTGGGGCTCGGCATCGTCCCGGTCATGCTGGCCGCGGCCGCCGCCGGCCTGCTCCACCACACCACCCGCCGCACGGCGGCCGCCCTGCTCGCCGCGGCGTTGCTGCTTACCGCCACCGCGCCCGCAATCGGCGTGCCGGCCGCGCCCGCGCTGCGTGTCGCGCTGATCCAGCCGAACATCCCCCAGGATGTGAAATGGGACCGCGACTGGCTGGTCACCACCATGCGGCGGCTACTCGGCCACTCCGCGCAGGCGGCGGATGCCGACCTGCTGGTCTGGCCGGAGGCGGCAACCCCCTTCTTCCTCTCCGATGCGCCGGGCTGGCGACAGGCGCTGGCCAGTGCGGTCACGCGCTGGCACACGCCACTGCTCTTCGGCGGCCTCAAGCGCACCGCGCACGACGGCGCGGCCAACGGCGCCTGGCTGATGCGCCCCGGGGATGCGCCGCCCCGCTTCGTCGGCAAACACCATCTGGTCCCCTTCGGCGAGTATGTGCCGGCATGGCTCCCCTGGCTGCACACGCTGGTGCCGGAGATCGGCGACTTCCGCCCGACACACGATCGCGGCGTGCTCGCCGTCGACGACCGGATCAGGATCGGCGTGTTGATCTGCTACGAATCGATCTTCGCCGACGAGATGCGCCGGCGCATCGCCGGCGGCGCCGACCTGCTGGCAGTGCTGACCAACGACGCCTGGTACGGCCGCTCGCCCGCAGCCTGGCAGCATCTCGAGGCGGCGCGCATGCGCGCGGTGGAGAGCGAGCGCTTCGTGCTGCGCGCGGCCAACACCGGCGTCTCGGCGATCATCGCCCCCGACGGCGCCATCCGCGCCACGACCGACTGGTGGCGGCAGGCCACGGTCACGGGCACGGCGGTGCCGATCGGGCGCGTCACCCCCTACTGCCGGCTGGGCGACGCCCCGCTGCTGGCTGCAGCGCTGCTGATGGTCGTCGTCACCACATGGCGATTTCGCAGCCGCACCGTAGCATCGCCCGCTTGACCGAACCCACACCGGTTTGCACCGCAAGCCTATGGAGACGATGGTTTCGCAAGAAACCACCATCGCGGCCACGGACGGTCGTACAAAACGGGAGCCCGCGCATACAAGCTGCTGTTTTGTAAGGGAACAGAAGAGCGCGTTCTTCGATCCCCGTCGAGCAAAAAGTCCACGGACGAACTTTTTGCGATCTGATCAACGGAGCCCATATCATGAACCCGAAAACCCGACTGCTGGCGCTGACCGCGGCGCTGGCCATCGCCGGCTGTAACCAGCCGACCGAATCGACCGCCCGCGACAGCGACGGTCACCACAAACCGGCAACCACCGGCACCGCTGCTGCAGCCGCGCCGGTCAAGCTGGAGGGTGAGGCGAGCAGGTTCAGCTACGCCGTCGGCCTCAACTTCGGCCGCTCGCTGGAGCACTTCCCGGTGCCGCTGGACAAGGCGGCGCTGCTCGCCGCCATCGAGACGGCGATCGAGCACAAAAAGCCGCTGCTCTCGCCGCAGGAGGCACGGGAGACCATCCGCGCGGTCGTGAACAAGGCTCAGCAGCGGGCGCAGGCGCAGCGCAGCGCGCTGGCGGAGAAGAACCGGAAGGCGGGGGAGGCGTTCCTCGCCGCCAACCGCAAGAAGGAGGGGGTGCACACCACCCCCAGCGGCCTGCAATACCAGATCCTGCGCGAAGGCGACGGCCCATCGCCCAAGGCGACCGACACGGTCCGGGTCCACTACAAGGGGACGCTGCTCGACGGCACGGTGTTCGACTCCTCCTACGCACGAGGCAAGCCCGCCACCTTCCCGCTCAACGGGGTGATCAAGGGATGGACCGAGGGGCTGCAACTGGCCAAGGTGGGCGGCAGGATCCGCCTCTTCATCCCGCCGGAGCTGGCCTACGGCGCTCATGGCGCCGGCGACAGGATCGGCCCCAACCAGACGCTGATCTTCGATGTCGAGCTGCTCGGGATTGAGTAGTGATCTCCTCGCAAAAAGTCCGTCCGTGGACTTTTTGCTTGACGGGGATCGAAGAGCGCGGTCTTCGATCCCCTTACAAATCCGTCGGTTGCATACGCAACCTCCGGATTTGCGCTGCCGTCCATGGCCGCGATGATGGTTTCTTGCGAAACCATCAGTAGTGACGGATCGGGAGGGCGCCGTCAGCCCAGGCCGGCGGCGGCGATCTTCGATCTCGACGGCACGCTGGTCGACGCCCTGCCCGACATCCGGGCCAACATCAACCGGGCGCTGGCCGCCCTCGGCTACGACCGACGGCTGGACATGGAGGAGACCCGGCCGCTGGTCGGCGGCGGCGCGCGCAATCTGGCCGCCTCGATCCTCGGCAAGGGGATCGACGCGCCGGAGACCGAAGCGCTCTACCAGCGCTTCTGCGCCATCTACGCCCACCATCCGGCGGAACTGAGCCGCCCGTTCGACGGGGTGATCGAGACGCTGACGGCGCTGAAGGAGCGCGGCGTGCGGCTGGCCTGCGTCACCGCCAAGCCGGCCGTCGCCCGGGTGGCGGTACTCGATGCGCTGGCGCTCTCCCCGCTGTTCGACGCCGCCCTCTCGCCGGAGGAGGGCTTCCCCACCAAACCGGCCCCCGACATGCTGCTCGCCAGCTGCCGGATCATGGGGGTGGCGCCGGAGCGGGCCATCATGGTCGGCGATACCCGCTACGACCTCGAGGCGGGGCTGGCCGCCGGCTGCCACACCACCATCCACATCAGCCACGGCTACCAGCCGCTTCCGGACGACCTGCGCGGGCGGGTGATGGCCATCGACCACTTCCGCCAGCTGCTGCCGCTCTTTTCGGGGTGAGCCGCGCGCGCGCGGAGCGGCCGAGCGGTCTCTACGCCATCCTGCCCGCCGATCTGCCGACCGAGCGGATGGAGGCGATGGCGGCGGCGGCGCTGGCCGGCGGGGTGCGCTGGCTGCAGCTGCGCGACAAGAAGCAGGGCTTCAGGCGGGCCTGCAGGCGGGCGAAGCGGCTTGCCGCCCTCTGTGCCGATCACGACGCGCGGCTGATCGTCAACGACTCCATCGCCGTCGCCGCCGAAGCCGGTGCCTGCGGTGTCCACCTCGGTCGGGACGAGCTGCCCGGCTGGCAGGAGATCGACCGGGCGCACGAGCAGGGGCTGATCGTCGGCGTCACCTGCCGCGGCAATGCCCAGTGGGCGCAGGCGGCAGCAGCCGGTGGCGCCGACTACCTCTCCTTCGGTGCCATCTTCCCCACCCACAGCAAGCCGGAGGTGCCGACCATCGGCATCGCCCGACTGGCCAAGGCACGCCGGCTCTTTCCCGATGCGGTCATCGTGGCCATCGGCGGCATCGACGCCGACAACATCGTGCAGATCAAGCAGGCCGGCGCCGATGCCGCCGCACTCATCTCCGGCATCTTCGCCGCCGGGTCGATCACCGAACGGGCCCGGCTGCTCGACACCCTGTGGCGCGCTGCCTGACCATCGGCGGCAGCGACAGCTCGGGCGGCGCCGGCATCGAGGCCGACCTGGCCATCTTCCGCGACGCCGGCGTGGCCGGCTGCACCACCATCACCGCACTGACCGCCCAGCACGCCGGTGCCATCCTCCGCATCTCGCCCACCACCCCCGAGCAGATCACGGCCAGCCTGCAGGCGACAGCCGAAGCAGGCCCGGTGGCGGCGATCAAGACCGGCATGCTGGCCGGAGCAGCCCAGCTGCACGCGCTCTGCGACGGGCTGGCCCGCTGGTTCGCCGACGCCCCGCTGATCGTCGATCCGGTGCTGGTGGCCAGCTCCGGCCGACGGCTGCTTGATGGCGAGGCGCTGCCGCTGCTCCGCGCCCGGCTCCTGCCGCGTGCCACCGTGATCACCCCCAACCTGGAGGAGGCCGCCGTGCTCGACGGGGAGCCGGTCACCGATCCGGCGGCCTGCGCGCGGCGGCTGGCCGACCGTTTCGGCTGCACGGTGCTGCTCAAGGGGGGGCACGGCGACAAGGAGGAGCAAGTGGTCGACCGGCTGGCCCGCCCCGGCGCTCCGGTGCAGGCCTTTGCCTTCCCTCGCCGCCGGCTTACTCCGGTCGCCGCCCACGGCACCGGCTGCCGCTACGCCGCCGCCGTCACCGCCGCCATCGCCCGGGGCATCGCGCCGGCCGAGGCGGCCCCCATCGCCCACCGCGCCGCCGTCGACGGCATCTGGCGGCGCGACTAGCCTGCGCGCAATGGCCGACCATCTGATGGAAAACTACGCCCGTCTTCCCATCGCGCCGGTGCGCGGCCGCGGCTGCCGGCTGGAGGATGCGCGCGGGCAAAGCTGGCTCGACTTCACCGCCGGCATCGCCGTCAACACCCTGGGCCACGCCCACCCGGCGCTCACCCGCGCCATCGCCGAACAGGCCGGACGGCTGCTGCACTGCTCCAACCTCTACCGCATCCCGCAGCAGGAGGAGCTGGCCGCACGGCTGGCCGCCGCATCAACGCTGGAGCGCGCCTTCTTCTGCAACTCCGGCGCCGAGGCCAACGAGGCGGCGATCAAGTTGGCCCGCCGCTTCTTCCACCAGCAGGGGCAATCGCGCCGGACGATCATCACCGCGCTCGGCTCGTTCCACGGCCGCACACTGGCCACCATCGCCGCCACCGGGCAGGAGAAGGTCAAGCAGGGCTTCGACCCGCTGCCGCCGGGCTTCGTCCATGTGCCGTTCAACGATCTGGCGGCGCTGGAGCAAGCGGTGGACGACACCACGGCGGCGGTGATGCTGGAGCCGATCCAGGGCGAGGGCGGCGTGCGTCCGGCCGCTCCCGACTACCTCGCCGGGGTGCGCGCGCTGTGCGACCGCCACGGCATCCTGCTGATCCTCGATGAGGTGCAGACCGGCATCGGTCGTACCGGCACCATGTTCGCCTTTGCGCAAGCGAAGATCCGCCCCGACATCCTGACGCTGGCCAAGGGGCTGGGCGGCGGCGTGCCGATCGGCGCCATGCTGGCCGGCGAGGAGGTGGCCCGTGCCTTCACCCCCGGCAGCCACGGCTCGACCTTCGGCGGCAACCCACTGGCCTGCGCCGCCGCCTGCTGCGTGCTCGACCAGATCGACCGGCTTGGGCTGCTCGCCCACTGCCGGACGATGGGGGCGCGCCTGCGGCAGGGGCTGGAGCGGATCGCGGCAACGGCGCCGGCGGGAATGCCGATGGAGGTGCGCGGCCGCGGGCTGCTGCTCGGCCTCGACTGCGGCCGCCCGGTCGCCCCGATCATCGACGCCGCCCGGGCGCGCGGGCTGCTGCTGGTCGCCGCCGGCCCCGAAGTGATCCGGCTGATCCCGCCGCTGATCATCACCGAAGAGGAGATCGACCAGGCGCTGGCCATCCTCGCCGCCGCGCTGGATGATGCGAGCCGAACCAAGGAGTAGCAGCACCCATGAACCACTTTCTGCAACTGAGCGACATCGACCGGGATCAGGGTCAGTGGCTGCTGGTGCGTGCCGCAGAACTCAAACGGCTGCAGCGGCGGAACGAGCCCCACCGCACCCTCGAAGGCAAGGTGCTGGGCATGATCTTCGACAAGGCGAGCACCCGCACCCGGGTGGCGTTCGAGACCGGCATGTTCCAGCTCGGCGGCCACGCCATCTTCCTCCACGCCAGCACCAGCCAGCTCGGCCGGGGCGAGCCGGTGGAGGACAGCGCCCGCGTCCTCTCCTCGATGGTCGATGCCATCTGCATCCGCACCTTCGCCCACGAGACGCTGCGTCGCTTCGCCGACTACTCCTCGGTGCCGGTGATCAACGCACTGACCGACTACATCCACCCCTGCCAGATCCTCGCCGATGTGATGACCTTCGAGCAGCACCGGGGCAACATCAGCGGCAGGAGGGTGGCCTGGATCGGCGACGGCAACAACATGGCCCACGCCTGGATCGACGGCGCGCCGATCTTCGGCTACCGGCTGCGACTGGCCTGCCCGCCGGGCTACCTGCCCGATGCGGCGCTGATCGATCGCGCCTGCGCCCGCGGGGCGGAGGTGGAGCTGGTCGAACACCCCGCCGAGGCGGCCGAGGGGGCCGATCTGGTCACCACCGATGTCTGGGCCTCGATGGGGCAGGAGGAGGAGCGGCAACAGCGGGCGGCAGCCTTCGCCGGCTACCGGGTCGACGGCCCGCTGATGGCCCGGGCCAGGCCGACGGCACTGTTCATGCACTGCCTGCCGGCCCACCGCGGCGAGGAGGTGGCCGCCGAGGTGATCGACGGGCCGCAGTCGGTGGTGTGGGACGAGGCGGAGAACCGCCTGCACAGCCAGAAGGCGCTGCTCGAGATGTTGCTGCTGTAAGTCGAGGGCGCCGCGCGCCCCCGCCCCCGCCGGAGGCCCCCCTCAGCGCAGCGGCGTCACCCGCAGCCGCCCCTCGCCGTCGACCGTGATGCGGAAGCGCCGGCCGTTGCTGCAGGTCGCCTCAACCTCCCTGCCGCCGTCGGACCGGCTGCGGCGGGTCAGGTCATGGACCACCCGGCCGGGGCAGTCGTAGCCGCGCAGCTTGATGGTGGTGGCGACATCCTCCTCCTCACGCACCGCCTGCGCGGCGACCGGCGCCAGGATGGGCACGGCGCCGAGCAGCAACCAGACCATCCTCCATCGTCTCATCCACATGATCACACCGCAACCACTCCCTCCATGGACTGTTTGCTCAACGGCGATCGCAAGGCTACGCCCTCGATCCCCGAACACCGCGCAGCCCTCCGTGGCCGCGGATCCCCCGGCCGGCCGGGGCGTCAGCCCCCAGACCGGGCATCGGCGACCAGGCTGTGCCAGATCGCCTCGCGGGCCCGGTAGATGTCGCGCGCCAGCGCCGGATCCTCGTCGAGCAGGGCGAGGATCTTGAGCACCAGCCCGTCGAACTCCCGCCGCAGCGTATGCGCGATCCGCCCGCGTTCGCCCGCCGCCCGTGCATGCTCGATCCGCCGGCGCAGATCGAGCACGTCCGACCGGAGCGCGAGCTTGGTGAAGAAGCCGATCGCCGGCGTCGCCTTGAGCCGGGCGACCAGCCGATCGAGATCGATCGCCGACCCGTAGGGATCGGCGGGGGTCGCATAGGGTGCCCGCACCGGTGCCCTGCTGCTGTAGGGGTCGGCGGCCTCCGGCCCCGTCCGCGCCGCCGACCCCGGCGGAGGGCAGAGCGCGAGCGCGCAAAACAGGAGGGCGGCCGCCGGCACCCCCGCCGCCCTCCGACTCCGCCCCACCTCAGCCACCCTGCCCCCTCCGGCCGGCGTACCAGAGCACCCCGCTTCCCGCCAGCCCCGAGAGGAGCGAGCCGACCATGATCCCCGCCCGCTCGTCGACCACCGCCTCCATCCCCTGCTCGAAGGCGAGCGATCCGATGAAGAGGCTCATGGTGAAGCCGATGCCGCAGAGCAGCGCGATGCCGTAGAGCTGCAGCCAGTCCGCCCGCTCGGGCAGCCCGGCCAGCCCCAGCCGGACGGCAAGCCAGCTTCCGCCGAAGACACCGATCTGGTTGCCGAAGAAGAGCCCGCAGGCGATGCCGAGCGAGACCGGATGCAACAGCATCCCCGGAGCGAGCGCGGCCAGGGGGAT
Organism: Zetaproteobacteria bacterium; assembly: GCA_003696765.1. NCBI lineage: Bacteria > Pseudomonadati > Pseudomonadota > Candidatius Mariprofundia > Zetaproteobacteria bacterium. The sequence continues at coordinate 74,261 of RFFX01000005.1, forward strand.
GCCGGCGTTGGCGAAGGCGAAGAAGGGGAGCACCCCGAAGGTGACCCACGGATGGAGCCGCCGCTCCAGCCGCCGGAGCAGCCCCTCCCGCCCATTCCCCCGCAGCGGGATGAAGAGGGCGACGACCACTCCGGCCAGGGTGGCGTGGACCCCCGATTTGAGCACCGACACCCAGAGGATCAGGCCGATCGCGAGATAGGGGCCGACCGTAGCCCGCCCGTGCCGGTTGAGCCACCACAACCCGCCCACCGCCGCGGCGCAGACGGCCAGCGCGCCGACCGAGAGGGCGCCGGAGTAGAAGAGGGCGATGATGACGATCGCCCCCAGATCGTCGACGATGGCCAGCGCCATCAGGAAGAGCTTCAGCGACCGCGGCACACGCCGACCGAGCAGCGCCAGCACCCCCAGCGCGAAGGCGATGTCGGTGGCCGAGGGTATCGCCCAGCCGCGCAACGCCGAGGGATCGGCGTGGTTGACCGCGGCATAGATCGCCGCAGGCATCGCCATGCCGCCGACGGCGGCGACCACCGGCAGCATCAGCCGCGACGGCCGTGAGAGGGAGCCTTCTACCACCTCGCGCTTGAGCTCCAGCCCGATGAGGAAGAAGAAGAGGGCCATCAGCCCGTCGTTGACCCACAACAGGAGCGGCTTGGCGATCTCCAGCGCGCCGACGCGCAGCGCCACCGGGGTGTCGAGCAGGGCGTCGTAGAGGAAGGCGACCGGCGAGTTCTTCATCGCCACGGCGGCCAGCGCGGCGAGGAAGAGGAGGATGCCGCCGGAGGACTCCAACGCGAGAAACCGCCGCAACCCGCCCGTCACCGCCGCCCCCCCTCCCGCCGAGCGCCGTCGTCCGCCGCCGACCCGCCGAGATCGAGCTGACAGATGTGGCGGCGCAGCGCCAGGATCCGCCCGGCGCTCATCGACAGCTCGTCGATCCCCATCCGCAGCAAGGTAGCGCTCCACTCCGGCACCGCGGCCAGCTCACCACAGATGGAAATCGGAATCCCCGCCCCGACCGCCGCCTCGGCGGCCATGGCGATCAACCGCCGCACCGCCGGATGGTCGGCGATGGGAAGACCGTCGGCGAAGACCTCCTCGTCGCTGCGGTCGACGGCCAGCGTGTACTGGATCAGGTCGTTGGAACCGATGGAGAAGAAATCGGAGACCACGGCCAGCTCGCGCGCGATCAGCACCGCGGCCGGCACCTCGATCATCGCGCCGACCGGCAGTTCGGGATGGAGCCCCAACGCCGCCATCTCCTCCACCAGCGCGGCGCGCAACGCCTCCATCTGCGCGACGTGGGTCACCATCGGGACCAGCAGCCGCACCCGCCGCCCGGCGGCGGCGCAGCGGATGATCGCCCGCAGTTGCGGACGCAGCAGCTGCGGGGCGCGCAACAGCAGCCGGATGCCGCGCAGTCCCAGCGCCGGATTCTCGCCATGGCGGCGGTATCCATCCTCCCGCCGGAAGGCGGGCAGCTTGTCGGCGCCGAGATCGAGCAGCCGGATGGTCACCGGCTTCTCCCCGATGGCGTCGAGGAAGCGGCGGTAGAAGGCGTACTGCTCCTCCTCGTCCGGGGCGGTGCGGGCGGTGAGGAAGGCGAACTCGGTACGCAACAGACCGATCCCATCGCACCCCACCCGCAAGGCCGCCTCCATCTCCTGCGGGAACTCCACGTTGCACATCAGCCGCACCCGCCGGCCGTCGCAGGTGACCGTCTCCTGGCCGGCATAGGTGGCCAGCCGCGCCACCGCCCGGCCCATCGCGCTGCGAAAGCGGCGGTAATGGATCAGGTCGTGGGCGTCGGGGTGGAGGATCCAGCAGCCGCGCTCACCGTCGAGGATCACCCCGTCGCCGTCGCAAGCCTCACCGAAGGCGTCGCGATCGATGCCGACCAGTGCAGGCAGCCCGATGCCGCGGGTCATGACGATGACGTGGCTGTTGGCCCCGCCGGAGAGGGAGATGATCCCGGCCACCCCGCGCCGCCACCAGGTGACGACGTCGGGCAGCGGCAGCTCCTCGGCGACGAGCACCGTCGCCGCGCCCTCCTGCTCCTGCGGCTGCTCCCCGCCGTCCCCCTCCCCGGTGAGATGGGCGATGATCCTGCCGCCGGCATGGTCGAGCTGGGTGCGCACCTCCTGCAGGGAGGGCTCCCCGCGCCCGGTGTCGAAGACAGGCACCATCCGCTCGATCGCGCAATGGATCCCCCAATGGGCGTTGCGCCGCTCTCCGACAATCTGGCGGGTGACCGCCTCGATGAACGCCCGATCCTCGAGCAGCAGCAGGTGGGCCCTGAGCAGCAGCGCCGGATTGCCGTCGGCCACCTGCTCCAGCGCCTGTAGCTCCTGCTCCACCTGGGAGACCGCCGCCCGGCGCGCCGCCTCGAAACGGGCCAGCTCCCGATCGACCGCGGCGGGATCGACCCGGTAGCGCGGTGCCCGCCGCTGCAGGGGGCCGATGCGCCGCACCCGCCCGATCACCACCCCGCTGCTGGCGGCGACCGCCCGCCCCTCCCGCCGCCGCGGCGCGGGATCGCTCACGCGCCCCCCTCCCCGCCGCCACACCCCGCCGCGCGGGCCCCGGAGGAGCAGGCTGCGTTCACGCCTCCTCCCCGAAGCGGTCGGCGATCAGCCCGGCCAGGGCCGTCACCGCCGCCTCGGCATCGTCGCCCCGCGCGGTGAGGGTCAACCGCTCCCCCTTGGCCGCAGCCAGCATCATCACCCCGAGGATGCTCTTGCCGTTGACGCAGACCCCCCCCTTGGTGATGGAGATCTCGCTGCGGAAGCGGTTGCTCAGGGCCACCAGCTTCGCCGACGCACGGGCATGCAACCCCAGCCTGTTGCCGATGGTCACCTCCACCCGATGCTCTCCGCCGGCTGAGCCCACCCGACGCTACCCGCCGCTCCGGGAGAGGAGCGTGGAGGCCGGACAGAGATAGCGCCGGCCGCCGGCCACCCCCTTTCGCGCCACCCGCTCCGGCCCGCCGCGCCCGCCGCGTTCGCTGGCCATGGCGATCAACGCCGGCAGGGAGATGCCGGAGACCACCTCCACCCGCCCCGGATCGAGCAGGCCGAGGGCGATGTTGCACGGCGTGCCGCCGAACATGTCGGCGCAGACGATCACCCCGTCGCCGCCGTCACAGCGATCCACGGCGGCGGTGAGCGCCCGGCCCACCTCCTCCGGATCGTCGTCGGGTGCCACGTTGATGTACTCCATCGCGGATTGCGGCCCCAGCACATGTTCGACGGCGCAAAAGAGCGCCTCGGGCAACCGCCCGTGGCCGACGATGACGATGCCGACCACCGCTAGCCCGCCGCCTGCAGCGTGCGTTGCCGCCCCAGCTCACGGTGGCGCACCACACAGGGGAGCCACGCATCGGGACGCTCCGCCATCCAGCCGGCGAGCTCCTCGACGACGAAGACCGAGCGGTGGCGCCCGCCGCTGCAGCCGACCGCCAGCGTGAAGTGGCGCTTGCGCTCGCGCTCCATCTGCGGCCGGATCATGGTCAGCCACCCCATCATCCGGTCGAGCAGCGCCGCCGTCTGGGGCTGGCCGCGCAGGAAGGCGGCCACCTCCCGATCGGCACCGGTCAGCCGGGCCATCCCCTCCTCGTAATGGGGGTTGGGCAGGAAGCGGACGTCGACCACCATGTCCGCCTCCTGCGGCAGGCCGCGTTGATAGCTGAAGGAGACCAGCGTGGTGAGCAGCTGCGGCGTCGCCGAGCCGCCGTCGTGGTTGCGCTGCCAGAACTGCTGCACCAGATCGGCCAGCTCGTAGGGGTTGAGGCCGCTGCTGTCGAGTAGCTGCGTCGCGCGCCGGCGCAACGGCTCCAGCGCATCCCGCTCCCGGGCGATCGCCTCGTCCACCGGGACGGCGGGGGCGAAGGGGTGGGTGCGGCGCACGGTGGAGAAGCGGCGCAGCAGCGACTGGGCATCCGCCTCGATGAAGAGCAGCAGCCAGTCGGGGTGGGCATCCATCTGGCGGCCGAGGTCGTCCAGCAGCAGCCGGGTCGACTCGGCGCTGCGCACATCGACGCAGACGGCGGCGTGCTCGTGGTTGCGCAGCGCGACGCGCGCCCACTCCTCGAGCAGCTCCGGCGGCAGGTTGTCGGTGCAGAAGAGCCCCTCATCCTCCAGCGTGTGCAGCGCCGTGCTCTTGCCGGCGCCGGAGAGGCCGGAGACGATGATCAGCATGGGCAACGATGGGTGCGCAAGAATCCGTCATCCGCGACCGGGACGATCACGCAACACGGAAGCCTGCGCATGCATCCTACTGTTTTGTAAGGAGATCGAAAGGCGCGAACCTCGATCGCCGCCGAGCCAACCCACCATGGACGAACGTTTTGCGATTCCATCGACGATCACCCCGCCGGAGCATCCGACGGCTGCGCTGTGCCCGCTCCGATGCGCCGCCGAAGCGCCTCGTTGAAGGCGCGGTTGCTGTCCACCCCGCTCAGCTTGAGCAGCCGGTTGCGCGCCGCCACCTCCACCAGGATGGCCATCGACCGGCCGGGGCGGATCGGCAACCGCGTCCGCGCCACCTCCACGCCGTGCAGCTCGATGGTGTCGTCGGCCGGCGCCAGCCGCTCCTCTTCGGAGAAGTCGTCCCAGTGGACCAGCTCCACCACCAGCTGCAGCCGCTTGGTCGGCGTCACCGAGCCGGCGCCGAAGAGGCTGCGGATGTCGATCACCCCCATCCCGCGGATCTCCATGAACCCGCGCAGCGCCTCCGGGCTGCGCCCGACCAGCACGTCGGCCCCCTCGCGCGCCAGTTGCACCACATCGTCGGCGATGAGGCGGTGGCCGCGCGCCACCAGCTCGAGGCCGATCTCGCTCTTGCCGATGCCGCTCGCACCGATCAGCAGCACGCCGAGGCCGAAGATGTCGAGGTAGACGCCGTGCTGGTGGATCACCGGCGCCAGCCGGTGGGAGAGGAGCAGCGTCATGTCGGTCATGAACCGACCGGAGCTCATCGGGGTGACCAGCAGCGGGGTGTCGGTCGCCTCGGCGGCGCGCCGGATCACCTCGGGCGGCTCCACACCGCGGGTGATCACCACCCCGGCGAGCCGCAGCGCGAAGGTGGCCTCCACCACCTCGCGCCGCCGCTCTGGGCTCAGCGTCTGGAGGAAGGCGAGCTCGGTGTTGCCGATCACCTGCAACCGGTAATCGTGCAGGTTGCAGAGAAAACCGGCGAAGGCGAGCGACGGCTTCTGGATGCGTGGATGATCGATGTAGCGCCCCAACCCCTGTGCACCGGCGATGAGGCGCAGCTGCATCGTCCCGCCCCAGCGCTCCAGCAGCTCGCGCATGGTGATGCGCTGCGGCGTGGGGGTGGGCGGCGGCGCCTCCATCTCACTCCTCCCGGAAGAGGGCGCTCACCTCCTCCGGATCCTCCAGCTCCATCAGCCGCCGGCGCAGATCGGCGCTCTGCAGCCGGCGCGCCAGCCGGGCCAGCAGATCGAGGTGGCCGCGGTCGTCGTCGTCGGGGACCAGCAGCAGCACCACCAGGTGGACCGGCCGACCGTCGATGGCGTCGAAATCGATCCCGCGGCGGTGGCGCAACAGCACCACCACCGGCCGGGTCAACCCCGGCATCCGGCAGTGGGGCAGCGCCACCCCGTGGCCGATGCCGGTACTGCCGAGCCGCTCCCGCGCCATGACCAGCTCCATCACCTGATCGGGATCCATTGACTTCAGCCGCCCGATCATCTCGGAGAGCGCCGCCCGCTTGCTGCCTGCGCGGGAGTCGAGGATCACGTTCTCCGGTGCGATCACCGGCCGCATCTCCCCCTGTCGACGCGGAGGCGGTGCGGCTGGAGCGGGACCATCCCCCTACTCCAGCTCCGGCTCCAGACAGCTGATCGTGCCGTCGCCATGGCGGTAGAGGATGTTGAGCTTGTTGGTGGTGATGTTGTTGAAGACCAGCAGATGGTTGTGTTCGCCCAGCTCGAGCCGCATCACCGCCTCGTCCACGTCCATCGGCTCGGCATGGATCACCTCGTGCTGCACCGTCTCCGGCAGATGATCCTCGGCCAGCTCCTCGTCGGCGGGGGGGCGCAGCACCTTGCGCGACACCGCCACCCGCCGTCCGGCGCGGCGCCCCTCCCCCCGCTTCTGATGCTTGCGCAGCTTGGCGCGGTAGCGCTTGAGCTGGCGGTTGATCTTGTCGATGGCGCCGTCGATCGAGGCGTACATGTCCTCGGTCTCCTTGCTGGCGTTGATCACGATGTTGTTGGCCTGGATGGTCACCTCGCAGTAGTGGCGGAAGCGGTCGACCCGCAGCACCACCCGGACATCGACGACGTAGTCGAAGGAGTGCTTCAGATGGCCCAGCTTCTCATGGACATAGGCCTTGAGCGGCTCGGTCAGCTCCACGTTGCGTCCGGTGATCGATATGTTCATTCGGTTCTCCTTGGTTCTGGTTCGTCGGTCCCAATCCGATCGCGAAAGGCCCCTCCGTGGGCCGGGTCTCCCTGCCCGCCGGACTCGCGGGAAGCCGGCGGACGACGGTTACGCCGGCGAACGCGCCCGCGCCCGCTTGCGCTGGCTGCTGGTCGGCAGCCCCATCTGTTCACGATACTTGGCCACCGTCCGACGGGCGATCTCGATCCCCTCGGCCTGCAACCGCTCGGCCATCGCCTGATCGGAGATGGGGCGGTCCGGCGGCTCGGAGGCGATCAACGCCCGGATGCGCTGCATCACCCGATAAACCGAGATCGACCCGCCGCCGCGGGTGGGCAGCCCGGGCGAGAAGAAGCGGCGCATGTCGATCAATCCGATCGGGGTCTGGGCGTACTTACCGTTGGTCACCCGGGAGACGGTCGATTCGTGCAGCCCCACCTCCTCGGCCACGTCCTGCAGGGTGAGCGGCTTGATCCCGATCATCCCGTACTCGAGGAATGCGCGTTGACGGCGCGCCAGGACCAGCCCGACCTTCAACAGGCTCTCCTTGCGCTGCTCGAGCGCGTAGAGAAGCCACTTGGCCTCGTTTCTGGCGGCATCCATGAAGGCGCGGTCGGCCCCCTGCCACTTCCGCCCCTGCCACCGATCGTTGATGGTGATGCCGCGCCAACCGCTGTCGGGCACCTCCACCTCGATCTCGCGCTGGGCGTTGATCCGGAAGATCAGCTCCGGCTTGATATAGACCGGAGCATGGCCGCGCATGCCGTGACCGGGGAAGGGGTCGAGCCGCTTGAGCCGGGCGCGGGCGGCGGCGACCTGCTGCGGCGTCAGCCCGACGCGCCCGGCCAGCGTCTCGTCCGGATCCATCAGGTGGTCGGCGGCGTCGAGCAGCAACCGGCGCGCCCAGCCGTCGACCGCACGCTCCCCCAACTGCAGCAACAGGCACTCCAGCGGATCGCGGGCGCCGATCCCCGCCGGCTCCAGCTGATGGACCACCTCCTCGAGCACCGCATGGACCCGCTCCGGGGTGGTGCCGGCCGCCTCGGCCAACGCGGCGCCGTCGTCACGGTAGTAGCCATCCTCGTCGAGGGAGTCGATCAGCATGTGGGCGATGGCGCGCGCATCTTCCTGCATCGGCTCGCGGTCGATCTGCTCGTGCAGAGATTCGCTCAACGACTGCTCACGCCGGATCTGCGCCTCGCGCTCCTCGTCGAATCCGCCGCCGCCATAGCGGTAGAGCGTCTCCCAGCGATCATCGCCCGACCCGCCCACCGGCAGAGGCTCGTCGGCCGCCTCCTCCAGGGAGAGGAGCTCCTCCCCGCCCCCCCGCTCCTCAGCCTCCAAGAGCGGATTGGTCTCCAGAAGCTGCTCGATGTAGTGGTCGAGCTCGACCGCATTCATGGCCAGCAGCTTGAGGCTCTGGGTGAGCTGCGGCGTCAGGGCCAGATGCTGGCCCAGCTTCTGGTGGACCGAGGTCCGCACCGCCGCCATCAACGGCGCTCCACCGGGGGGAGGGGGGTCACGACGGCCGAACCGGCGGCGCCGCGCGGGCGATCACTCCGAGGCGTCGCCGGAGCCCCGGCCGGCGAGCAGCCGCTGCAGCGCACCGCTGTCGAACATCTCGCGCACGATGTCACACCCGCCGATGAAGTTGCCGTCGACATAGAGCTGGGGGATGGTCGGCCAGTCGGCATACTCCTTGACCCCCTGCCGCACGGCGTCGTCGAGCAGCACGTTGACCGCGACGTAGTCACACCCCAGATGGTCGAGGATCGCCGCCACCTGCTGCGAATAGCCGCACTGGGGGAACTCCGGTGTCCCCTTCATGAACAGCACGATGCGGTTCTCCTTGACCAGACGGTCGATCTTCTCCTGAATCCCCATCGCGAATCCCGTCACAACAAGCCCGTCCGTGGCCCCATCTCCCGGGCGGGTCCGCTGCGCGCATCCTGCCGGCGCCGGATCTGTACCACCCCCGCCCAAGTCCTACGGCCGAATCATACCATCGCACGGCCGCAAACGCGACGGCCGAACGCGCCCACTCAACGGCGGCGCAGCTTCGCGCCGAGCACCGCCAGCACCGCCGCGCCGTCCCGGGCGATGCCGAAGGCGGCCGGAATCGACACCAGCGTGATCACCGTCGAGAAGAGCAACCCCCAGGAGAGGGCCAGCGCCATCGGCGCCACGAAGGGATCGAAGCCCCCCCAGCCGTAGGCGGTGGGCAGCAGCCCGACGACGGTGGTGATCGCGGTAAGCAGCACCGCCCGCAGTCGCCGCTTGCCCGCCTCCACCACCGCCTCGCGCCAGGGAACCCCCTGGGCGAGCAGCCGCTGGAAGAAGACCGCCATCACCAGCGAGTTGTTGACCACCACCCCGGTCAGGGCGACGAACCCCATCATGGCCATGAAGGAGAGCGGCTCGCCGTGGAGGAAGAAGCCGACGACGATGCCGATCAGGCCAAAGGGGATGGCCAGCATGACCAGAATCGGATACCCCAGGCTGTCAAACTGCACCGCCAGGATGACGAAGATGCCGAACAGCGCGAAGAAGAAGCTGAAGACCAGCCCGCGCACACTCTCCTCGCTGCGCTCCTGCTCGCCGCCGAAATGGGCGTGCACCGCCCGGTCCGCCCCGATCCACGCCGCCTGCTCCGCCCTGATGCGCGCGTTGAGCGCCTTGGAGGTGAGCACCTTGGGATCGACTTCGGCCGAGACATCGACGATGCGCCGCCCGTCCTTGTGGCGGATGGTGGTCGCCCCCCGCGCCTGCTCCAGCCGCGCGATGCGGGAGAGCGGCACCAGCCCGCCGCGCCGGTTGGGAATCTCCAGCTCCATCAGCGTCTTCATGTCGTGCTGCAACGCGTCGGGGTAGCGGATGGTGACATCGCGCTCCTCGCGTGTATTGCGGATGGTGGAGACGCGCAGGCCGTCGAAGGCGGCCTTGATGTGCAGCGCCACCGTGGCCAGATCGACGCCGGCGTAGGCCGCCTTCGCCCGATCGAGCACCACGTGGTACTCGGGATCGCCCCCCTCCAGATCGCTCTCGACGGCCAGCGTGCCGGGGATGGCGCGCAGCCGCGCCATCAGCCGCCGCGCCACCCGCGCCCGGGCGGCCTCGTCGCCGCCGGAGAGCTCCACCTGCAGCGCCCGCCCCACCGGCGGCCCCGGCTTCATCATGGCGAAGCTGATCCGCGCCTCGGGGAAGAGGGGCGGCACCTCGCGCTGGATGCGGTCCATCACACTGTAGGCGGAGACGGTACGCTCGGTGAACGGCGTCAGGATCACCCGCACGAAGCCGAAACGGTCGCCCACCTGCTTCATCGTCTCGCGCTGATCCGCGCTGTTCTCGCCGGCGATCAGGGTGGTGGTCTCCAGGATCTTCGGATCGACCCTCTTGCGCACCTCGGTCTCGATGCGGGAGAGCAGCCGGTAGTTCTCCTCCAGCGTGGTGCCGACCGGTGCATCGACCCGCAGATAGAACTGGCTCTCCGCCCCCGAGGGGAAGAGCTGGAACTTCATGTGGGCGGCAAGCGCCAGCGCGGCGGCCAGACCGGCGAACGAGAGCAGGATGGTCAGGTAGCGCCAACGTACGGCCAGCTCCAGCAGACGGCCGTAACGCTCCACCAGCCAGAGGAAGAGCGCCCGCTCCTTCGGGTGGCGGTCGGGATTGACCACGTCACGGATGTGGTTGGGCAGGATGAGGATCGCCTCCAACCAGGAGAAGAGGAGCAACACCACCACCACTACCGGAATCGAGTAGATGAACTTGCCGATGATGCCGTCCATGTGCATCAGCGGCAGAAAGGCGACGATGGTGGTCAGGACGGTGGAACTCACCGGGCCGAGCAGCTCGCAGGTTCCGTGCACCGCCGCCCGTTCCGGCTTCACCCCCTGCTCCATGTGCCAGGTGACATTCTCACCGATGATGATCGCGTCATCGACCATCAGGCCGAGCACCATGATGAAGCCGAACATGGTCAGGAGGTTGAGCGTCACCCCGTGCAGGTAGAGCGCCAGCAGGCCGGAGAAGAAGATGATCGGCAGCCCCCAGGCGGTGGTCAGCGCCACACCGGGGCGGAGGAAAAGCATCAGCACCAGCAGCACCAGCACCAAACCGATGGCGCCGTTGCTGGTCAGCACCCCGAGCCTGAGCCGGGTGATGAGCGAGAAGTCATTATAGGTGCGCACCTGCACGCCGTAGCGCGCCGGCACCCTCTTCAGATAGGCCTTGACCCGGTCGACCAGGTTGATGATGTCGGCATCCCCCTTCTTGAGGACGATCATGTTGATCGCCGGCCGCCCCATCGCCGCGATCATCCGCTGCGGCCGCACCAGCGCGGTGGTGACGGCGGCCACATCGCCCAGGCGCAGCACGTCGCCGCGGTCGTTGGCACGCAACACCAGCCCCGCGGCGTCGGCGGCGTCCTTCAGCTCCCCGGTGATGCGCAGCACCCGCTGCCCCGCATCCAGCTTGATCCGGCCGCCGGGGGCGTTGACGTTCCATCCTTGGATCAGCCGCTGCACATCGGCGATCGAGACCCGGTTGGCCGCCATCTTCTCCGGGTCGAGCACGATGCGGATCTCCTCCTTGCGCCCCCCCTGTACCAGCACCTTCGATACCCCGGGGATGTCGCGCAGATCGTCCTCCACCGCATCGGCCACCCGCTTGAGCGCCAGCTCATCCATGTCGGCGAAGAGGGTGAGCGACAACACCGGCGCCTGCTCCGACTTGACCTCGGTGATCGTCGGGTCGGCGGGAAGATCGGCCGGCAACTGGGCGCGGTTGATCGCCTGCTGGATGTCGGAGACCAGCCGCGAACGGTCTTGATAGTCGGGATCGACCTGGATGGTGATCACCATCGAACCGGGATAGGCGGAGGAGTGGATCTCGTCGATGCCGTCGATCCCCTTGAGTTCCTGCTCGATCGGATCGACCAGTTGCAACTCGACCTCGCCGGGCGCGGCCCCCGGCCAGGCGGCGCTGATGACGATCACATCGAAGTTGACGCTGGGGAAGGCCTCGCGCTGGATGGAGCGTGCTGCGTAGATGCCGCCGGAGAGCAACAGCAGCGAGACCAGGTTGACCAGCAGCCCACGCCGGACGAAGAAGGCGATGATCGGTTGCATCATTCCGCGGCGGCGCGCCCCCCGCTCCGATCCTCGTCGAACCGGGCCACCACCGGCCAGTCGCCGCGGGCCAGCTTGAGCTGGTATTCGGCCAGCCGCAGCGCCTCGCGCTGCAGCGCCTGCTGCAGTTCGGCGCGGCGTAGATCCCCCTCGAACTGGATGACGGTGGCGGTGTCGCTGCGGCCGGCGCGGTAGCGCGCCATCTCGGCGGCGAACTTGCGCCGCTCGGCGGCCACCTGCATCGCATGGCCGTGCAGCAGCTTGCGCCCACTGGCGATGCGCGTGCGGATGGCAGCCAGATCGTCCCCCACCTTGCGCGCGGCCTGGGCGATCTGCGCCTCGACCTGCTCCCGCTGCAGCTCCGCCCGGCGCACCGCCCCCTCCGCCGCATGGCCGCCGATCTCGTCGGAGAACTCGATCGAGAGCTGTGCGAAGCGGTGGCTGAGCGACAGGCCGGAGCGGAAGGCCCGCTCGAAGCGACCCTCCTGCGCCCGTGTCCCCACCTGGGCGACCAGATCGAGCTGCGGCCGATCCTCGGCCCGGGCGAGGGCCAGCGCGGCGTCGGCGGCGGCCAGTTGCGCCTGCAGCATGCGGAACTCCGGCCGATGGCGGCGGGCGATCCGCTCGAGCTCGGCCAGCGGCGGCGGGGAGGAGGGAGCCCCCCCATCGACCAGGACGAGCCGCGTCGGCGGCCGATCGCTCCCCAGCAGCCGCTGCAACACCACCCGGCTGGCCGCCAGCGCCGCCTCCGCCTGAGCAAGCTCGGTGGTACGGGTCGCCAGCAACGCCTCGCTCTGCAACCGGTCGGCCGGCTCGATCAGGCCGAACGCCTCACGATGGCGTTGGTAGCGCAACAGCTTGCGGGCGCGGTCGCGGGCGTCGCGGGCCAGCCGTACCTGGATGCGGTCGATCCGCTGCTGGAAGAAGGCGGCCACCACCTGACCGGCAAGCTGATGGCGCACCACCGAAATCCGCCAGCGGTCGGCCTCCTCGGAGGCGCGGTTGCGCGCCAGCTGTTCGTGGTAGTCGGGGTTGCCCCGCCCTTTGAGCAACCGCTTGCGCCAGGAGAAGTCGACCTGGCTCTGGTAGAGCGGATTGAGCGACGGCTGGAAGGCCTGCGGCAGCGAGGCGGGAAACTTCTGCCGGTCGCGCACCATCGCAAAGCCGACGCCGACCCTATCGCCGTTCTCCAGCGGCTGGTCGTAGCGGTAGCCGAACTGAATGTCGGTGATCTGCCGGGCGGCGAAGGGGCTGACGGTGCGGATGCGGCTGTCCGATGCGGCGGCGGTCAGCCCCAGACGACCGTCCAGCATACCCTCCAGCTGCAGCCGCACCGCCTGATCGAGCAGCGGCGCCAATCGGGCCAGGGTGATGTCGGGGTGGCGGCGCAACGCCTGCTCCACCGCCTCTTCCAGCGACAGCGCGTGCGCGCTGAGGGGAAGCAACACCATGACCAGCAGTCGGAATAACACGCGGCGATGCTAGTGGCCCCGCACCACCGCCGCCAATGCCGCCCGCTAGGATCACATCACACCAGCCAGCGGGTCAGCGGCATGATCGCCCCATTGGCCGGCGGCAGCTGCGCGGCCTCGACCGCCGCCGGATCGAACCAGGCCCAGGCCGACTCCCCCCGCACCCGTTCCGCCGGGCCGCACATCCGGGCGGCAAAGAGCGTGAAGGCAAGCCGTCCGGGCGCAGCGCCCCCCCTCCCCCCGTAGTCGTAGCGCCAGCGGTGGCAGAGCCGCCACCCATCCGCCCGCACCCCGCACTCCTCGAAGAGCTCGCGCCGGGCGCAGGCCAGCGCCGACTCCCCCGCCCGCTGCTTGCCGCCGGGCAGTGACCAGAGCCCGGCGCAGTGTTTCCGCGGCGGCCGCCTGAGCAGCAGCACCCGCCCGGCCCCGTCGCAGAGCAGCACCAGTGAGACGCGCCGCTCAGGCGCCATCCCCTTCCAGCGCCCCGCCGCAGCTCGACCCCTGACCGGCGGTACAGCCATAGCAGTGGTCGAGCACCCGGATCGGCGCGCCGCACACCGCCTGCGGGTCGACCTGCGACAGGTGGATGTTGCTTCCGCCGCCGAGCCCGGCCGGCAGCCCGAGCATCTGGTTGAAATCGCAGTCGTAGACCATCCCCTGCCAGTCGATGCTCAACTGGCCGCGACACATCACCGCATCGAGGTTGTCCGGTCGGAAGGCGGCGTGGAGCAGCGCCATGTAGTCGTCGAATCCCTGCCGGGAGAGCAGCGTGCTGCCGAAACGGCGGATCGGCATGTTGGTGATGACGAAGAGCCGATCGAACGCGATACCGTAGCGGGCGCCCAGCTCCTCCTTGTAGCGCGCCTCCAACCCCTTCTGCTCCGGCGGCAGCACCGCCCCCTGCGGATTGTAGACCAGGTTGAGCCGCAGATCGCCGCCCCGGCCGTAGCCCAATGCATTGAGCCGCCGCAGCACGCGGATACTGGCATCGAAGACCCCGACCCCGCGCTGACGGTCGACATTCTCCGGCAGATAGCAAGGCAGCGAGGCGACGATCTCCACCCCGCAATCGGCCAGAAAGCGCGCGGTCTGCTCCTGCCCCGGCTCCTCCAGCACGGTCAGGTTGCAGCGGTCGACCACCCGCACTCCCTGCCGCCGCGCCGCGGTGACCAGTCGGCGGAACAGCGGATGGAGCTCCGGGGCGCCGCCGGTCAGATCGAGGGTGTCGATGGCCGCCGAGGCGAGGAAGTCGATCACCACCGCGACATTCTCCGGGCTCATCATCTCCTGACGATGGGGGCCGGCGGCGACATGGCAGTGGCGGCAGCGCTGGTTGCAGCGGTAGCCGAGATTGACCTGCAGCGTGCGCAACTCCTCCCGCGCGATGGTCGGAAAGCCGATGCGGTTGAGATGGGGCAGGGTTTCAATCATAGATGATGGAATCGCAAAAAGTCCCTCCGTGGACTTTTTGCTCGACGAGAATAGAAGAACGCAACCGTCCTGGTCGCGGATGACGGCTTCTGGCGACACCGGCGGCAGCGGATCACCACACCCCCATCCGTGGATCGGTCGCTTGGTCGTACAAGGCGGCCCGTTCTTTCACCCACCACCCCGGCGCGCCTCGATCCCCTCCTCGGCGAGCAGGGCGATCACCCGCGCGCAGTGGTCGCCCTGGATCTCGATGGTGCCGTTCTTCACCGTGCCGCCGCTGCCGATCGCCGCCTTGAGTCGTTTGGCCTGCGCCTTCAGCGCATCCGGAGCGGCACGCAGCCCCAGCACCACCGTCACCTCCTTGCCGCCGCGCCCCTTCTTCTCGCGCCGCACCACCACCCCGCCGCCGGGCACCGCCGCCGGCGCGGCATCGACCTTGCGCCGCCGCTTGCGGGCTACGCGCCCCGTCTCCGTGGAATAGACCAACACCCGATCTTCCATGGCCTGCGCCTCCTTGCATTCGCTCCCGACCGCGCCAAGCTTACGGGGGGGAAGCTCCCCGCACCAACCTTCCCGCGCTGGCGCGATCCCCACATCCCCGATTCCCGTCGTGCAAAAGGTCCATGGACGGACGTTTTGCGATGCAATCATTCAGGAGCCCTTCGTGACCGACGCCATCCTCTCCATCCTCGACGAATCCCGCACCTTCCCTCCGCCGGAGTCGAACGACGCCAACGTCCGCGGCTTCGATCAGTATCGAGCGCTGCGCGCCCGCTTCGACGCCGACTTCTTCGGCACCTGGTCCGAGCTGGCCCGGGAGCACCTGCGCTGGCAACAGCCCTTCACCCAGGTGCTGAACGACCTCAACCCGCCCTTCTACCGCTGGTTCGACGACGGCACGCTCAATGTGTGCGACAACTGCCTCGACCGCCATGTGGAGGCCGGCCTGGGCGAGCGCACCGCGATCCTGTGGGAGGGTGAAGCGGGAGAGGTGCGCCGCATCAGCTACCGCAGCCTGCTCGAAGAGGTCTGCCGCGCGGCCAACGGACTGCGCGCGCTGGGCATCGGCAAGGGCGATCGGGTGGTGCTCTACATGCCGATGATCCCGCAGGCGGCGGTGGCCATGCTGGCCTGCGCCCGCATCGGCGCCATCCACTCGGTGGTCTTCGGCGCCTTCGCCCCGAATGCGCTGCGCGAGCGGATCGAGGATACCGGCGCCCGGCTGGTGATCACCGCCGACGGCGGCCGGCGACGCGGCGGCGTGCATGCGCTCAAGCCCAATGTCGATGCGGCGCTGGCCGAGGGGTGCCCCTCGGTGGAACGGGTGGTGGTGGTGCGCCACGCCGGCAACGCAATCGACTGGAACGAGGCGCGCGATCTCGACTGGCAATCGTTGCTGGAGCAGCAGCCCGCCCACTGTCCGGCCGAGGCGATGGAGGCGGAGCATCCGCTCTTCATCCTCTACACCTCCGGCTCCACCGGCAAGCCCAAGGGGATCGTCCACGCCAGCGGCGGCTACCTGCTGTGGGCGCGGCTGACCATGCTGTGGAGCTTCGACTTCCACCCCGGGCGCGACCTGTTCTGGTGCACCGCCGACATCGGTTGGATCACCGGCCACACCTACTCGGTCTACGGCCCGCTGGCCTGCGGCGGCACCACCCTGCTCTACGAAGGGGTGCCCACCTGGCCCGATCCGGGGCGGCTGTGGAAGATCTGCGCCGACCACGGCGTCACCATCTTCTACACCGCCCCCACCGCCATCCGCGCCCTGATCAAGGCCGGCGACCAGTGGCCGAAGCGGCACGACCTCTCCCGCCTGCGGGTGCTGGGCACGGTGGGCGAGCCGATCAACCCCGAGGCGTGGATCTGGTACCATCGGGTGATCGGCGGCGGCCGCTGCCCGATCGTCGACACCTGGTGGCAGACCGAGACCGGCGGCCACATGATCAGCCCGCTGCCTTTCGCCACCACCCTCAAGCCGGGCTCGGCGACCCGACCGCTGCCCGGCATCTACGCATCGGTGCTCGACAGCTCCGGCCGCCCCGTGCGCGAGGGGGGCGGGCTGCTGGCCATCACCAAACCCTGGCCGTCGATGCTGCGCACCATCTGGGGGGACGATCGGCGCTACGTCGAGACCTACTGGCGCCGCTTCGGCGGCCGGTACTACTTCGCCGGCGACGGCGCGCGCATCGATGGCGACGGCGACTTCTGGATCATGGGCCGGGTCGACGATGTGCTCAACGTCTCCGGACACCGGCTGGGGACGATGGAGATCGAGTCGGCGCTGGTCTCACATCCGGCGGTGGCCGAAGCGGCGGTGGTCGGCCGCCCCGACGAGATCAAGGGGGAGGCGATCTTCGCCTTCGTCGTCCTCAAGCAGGAGGAGGGGGACGACGCGCTCAAACAGGAGCTGCGCCGCCATGTGGCCGAGGAGATCGGCCCCATCGCCAAACCCGACGAGATCCGCTTCGCCCACGGCCTGCCCAAGACCCGCTCGGGCAAGATCATGCGCCGGCTGCTGCGCGACATCGCCGCAGGCCGCGAGATCAAGCAGGACATCTCCACCCTGGAGGACCTCGGTGTGGTCGAGCACCTGCGTGACGACGGACGCAAGCCATGATGGTTTCGCAAGAAACCATCATCGCGACCATGGAGGGTCGCGCAAATCCGGAGGTTGCAGACGCAACCGACGGATTTGTAAGGGGATCGAAGACC
>RFFX01000006.1 GCA_003696765.1 Zetaproteobacteria bacterium
CGACAACGGCTGCGGCATCCCGCAGGAGCACCTGCCCCATCTGTTCGAGCCCTTCTTCACCACCAAGGAGGTGGGCAAGGGAACGGGGTTGGGGCTGGCCATGGTCTTTGGCGCCATGCACAGCCACCACGGCACGGTTACCGTGGAGAGCACGGAGGGCGAAGGAACCACCGTCTGCGCCTGGCTGCCGCTGCTGTCGCCACAGGAGCGGGAACCGGAGCGGACGGAAGAGGAGGAGACCACGCAGGATGCACAACAGGCCACCATCCTGCTGGCCGACGACGAAAAGCTGGTGCTCGACGCCTCCGCCGAGGTGCTGGAGGCGCTTGGCTATCGGGTATTGCGCGCCCGCAACGGCAACGAGGTGCTGGAGCGTTTTGCACGCCATCGGGAGGAGATCGACCTGGCCATCCTCGACCTCGTCATGCCCGACTGCGGCGGCGACCTCGCCGCCATCCGACTGCGCCGGCAGGCCCCGGCGCTGCCGATCATCCTCATCACCGGCTACGACTACGAACATCTCAAACAGGGACGCCCCCTGCCGGAAGGCTGCACGCTGATGACCAAACCGGTCGACTACGACCGACTCCACCGCCGGATCCAGAAGCTGCTGCGCGGGCGGAGCTGACGCACGGATAGCAGCGCGGCACGCCTTGCCAAAGGGCGCGCGGCTCCTAGCGTTCGCCGGTTCCGGGCGCACTTGGGAGCCCCCTGCGCCCGCCACCATCCCCCACTCATCCCCGAGGAGCCCGCACCTTCATGCCTTGGAGCCAGAACCAGCCCGACAATCCGTGGGGGCGCCGTCCCACCGGCGGCGGCCCGCAGCCCGACCTCGACGAGGTGATCCGCCGCCTGCAGCAGAAGCTGGGGGCGATCTTCGGCGGCGGTGGCAACGGTGGCGGCGACGATGGCGGCAGGGAGATGCTGCCCGGCAAAGGGGTGATGTCGGCGCTCTTCGTCATCCTCTTCCTGCTCTGGCTCGCCTCCGGCATCTACAGCGTGGCCGCCGACGAAGAGGCGGCGGTGCTCCGCTTCGGCCGCTATGTCGCGACCACCGGCCCCGGCCTCAACTGGCATCTACCCTGGCCGATCGAGAGCGCGGAGAAACTGCCGGTGACCCGGGTGCAGCGGCTGGCCATCGGCTTCCGCTCCTTCGGCCCCGGCCGCATCCGCAAGGTCGACGAAGAGTCGTTGATGCTCACCGCCGACGAGAACATCGTCGACCTCTCCTTCGTCGTCCAGTACAAGATCAAGGATCTGGAGCAGTACCTCTTCAACCTGGCCAACCAGACCAAGACGGTGCGGGACGCCGCCGAATCGGCGATGCGCGAGGTGATGGGACGCACCATGATCGACGATGTGCTCACCACCGGCAAGGCCAAGGTCGAGGTGGAGGTACAGGAGCTGATCCAGTCGATCCTCGACAGCTACAAGGCGGGCATCTCGGTGACCACGGTCAAGCTGCAGGACGTGCAGCCGCCGGCGCGGGTGATCCGCGAGTTCAAGGACGTGGCCAGCGCACGCGAGGATCGCGAACGGGCCAAGAACGAGGCGCAGGCCTACGCCAACGACATCATCCCCAAAGCGCGGGGCGAGGCGAAGAAAATGGTGCTCGAAGCCGAGGCCTACCGCACCGAGCAGATCGACCGCGCCAAGGGCGAGGCGCAGCGCTTCCTCAGCATCCTCGATGCCTACAAGGCGGCGCCGGATGTGACGCGCAAGCGGCTCTACCTCGACGCCATGGAGAAGATCCTGGCCAAGGTGGAGAAGGTGATCGTCGACGGAGCGGTGGCCGACCGGGTCCTCCCATACCTGCCGATCGACCAGCGCGGCAAGGTGGAGGTGAAGTGAGGTGAACGGAAAACAGACTTCACTGATCATCCTGCTGGCTCTGATCGTCGGCCTGATCAACATGTCCGCCTTCGTCGTCGATCAGCGCAAGCAGGCGCTGGTGCTGCAGTTCGGCAACCCGAAGCGGGTGGTGACCGAGGCGGGGCTGCACTGGAAGTGGCCGTGGCAGAGCGTCAAGCTGTTCGACGCCCGCCTGCTGGAGGCCGATGCGCTGCCCAACGAGGTGATCACCAAGGACAAAAAGTCGATCCTGGTCGACAACTACACCCGCTGGCGCATCATCGATCCGCTCAAGGTCTATCAGGTGGCCCGCAACCAGCAGGGGGTGGCCGCCCGCATGGAGGACGTGGTGCGGGGCAAGGTGCGCGAGGTGCTCGGCCAGCACACCCTGCACGAGATCGTCTCCGGCGGCGAGGCCAACCTGCGCCAGCAGTTGATGATCGCCATCCGCAAACGGGCGGACGCCGACGTCAGGTCGATGGGGATCACCATCGTCGACGTACGTATCAAACGCGCCGATCTGCCGGCGGAGAACTCCAACGCCGTCTTCAAGCGGATGAAGGCGGAGCGGCAGCGGATCGCCCGGGAATACCGCTCCGAGGGGGAAGAGGCGGCGCGTGAGATCCGCGCCGAGGCGGACAAGAAGCGCAAGATCATCGTCGCCGACGCCTACAAGAAGGCGGAGATCATCCGTGGTCAGGCCGACGCCGAGGTGACGCGCATCTACGCCGCCGCCCACCGGAAGGATCCCGACTTCTACGCCTTCCTCCGTTCACTCGAGGCCTATACCGCCTCGATCAAGGAGGGGACACGGCTGATCATCTCGCCGAAGTCGGAGTTCTTCCGCTTCTTCGAACACGCCGACGGCCGCTGATCCCACGCCGACGCGGGGCGGGGAGGCAAGAGAGCGATGGAGGATCTGTGGACGGCGCTGGGGTTGGTCATGGTGATCGAAGGGTCGCTCTACGCTCTCTTCCCTCAGCAGATGATCCGGGTGGCCGGGCAACTGAGCCGGGCACAACCGGCGGCGCTGCGTGCGGCGGGGCTGCTCTCGGTGGCGCTCGGCTGGCTCTGCGTCAAACTGGTGCGCGGCGCCTGATCGGCTAGCATACGGCGCCCGTCTCCCCCGGATCCGGGGAGGCGGCATACGCACCCTTAGCTCAGCCGGATAGAGCGTTGGCCTCCGAAGCCAAAGGCCAGAGGTTCGAATCCTCTAGGGTGCGCCACCGCACCGCGCCCCGCCCGCGCCCCGGGCGGGGGCGCCGCCGCAAGCCGGCATTGGTCCCAATATCGACGCACTGGATCGGAGAGATGGCCGAAACGACACAGATCCACCCGCCACAGCCACCGGCCCGGCGCCGCGGCGCCGGAGCCCTTCCTGGCGTGGTCGCACTGCTCCTCCTGGCCGCACCCGCTGCGGCTGCCCCGTGGAACCGCGGGGTCGATGCACGCGCCGATGCACTGGCCGCACGGCTCGACGGGCGCGGCGACTACCACGCCGAGTTCGCACGGGCACTGGCCGATCGGGCGGTCGAGGAGGCGGCACAGCACGACCTGCCCGCCGCCCGTCGCTTCATCGGAATGGCCGAGCAGGAGGCCGACCGGAGCATGGAGCGCCCCGGGCGGTAACCCCGGGCCACACCACCAGGCACACGTTCAGCGGCCCCCATCCTCCCGCGGGCCGCAGAGGATGAGCAGCTCGTCGTCGGCCGGCGACAGCCACCACCCCCTCCGCTCCACCACCGGCGCCACCCGATCGATCCGGAGATGGCGGGCGATGGTGTGCTCCATCGCGACCCGGGAGAAGCGATAGGGGCGCAAACGCCTGCGCAGCGGGGGCAGCAGACGACGGGCGAGGTAGTGCAGCCGCGCCACCAGCGGCGCGCAGACCAGCACCGACAGCAGCACCACCCCCTCCGGCTTGAGCAGCCGGGCTATCTCGTGCAGCACGATCTCCGGATTCTGGGTGAAGCTCAGGGTATTGATGCAGAGGATCAGGTCGGCGCAGCGACCGGGCAGCGGAATCGACTCGGCGGCGCAGTTGATGTAGGCGGCATCCTCGGGCAGCGCCCCGGGAAAACGGCGGCGGATGTCGTCGAGCAACGGATCGACCAGTGTCTTGTGCCCCGGCCCGATCTCCCGGCTGAGGCAGGCGGGGCCGCAGCCGATCTCGATGATCTCGCTCTCCTCGTCGAGCGGCGGCAACCACGACCGCAACCTGTCGAGGTAGCGTGCCCGCAGCCGCTCCCGCGCGGCATCGAGCACATCGCCCCCGCCCCAACAGGCCAGCTGGCGTGCCTGCGACTCCAGCCACTCCGTCTTGCTGATCGCCCGCCGGCAGGCCCTACGGTGCGGCATGCACCGCCTCGGCCAGCGCCGGATCGTGTTCGAGGATGTACCAGCGGCGATGCAGCCACATCCACAGCTCCGGCCGCCGGTGGATCACCGGGGCGTAGCTGTCGTGGATCGCCTCGGTGGCCCGGTAGAGATCGAGCTTGCGGTCCTGCTCCCGTTCCGGCAGGGGAATCGGCCAGAAACGGAGGCGGAAGGAGAACCCGCGCCCCTCCCGCTCGATCGCCACGCCGAAGAGCGGCACCCCGTACTTGCGGACCACCGCCGCCGGCAGCGTGGTGCTGTTGGCCAGATGACCGAGAAACGGCACCTGCTCGCCCTGGCTCATGTGCTGGTCGATCATGACGGCGATCGACCGGCCCGCCCGAAGATCCTCCCTCAGCCAGCGCATCCCAGCCGTACGTGGGCGCATCACCGCGCCGAAACGCTGCCGGCATGCCCGCAGGAAATACTCCAGCGGCTCCTGCTCCATCGGCCGGTAGATGATCGAGGAGCCGTACCCGAGCATGGAGAACATCAACGCCCCCAGCTCCCAGTTGCAATGGTGGGCGGCGATCAGCACCACACCGTCGCCCCGCTCCATCGCCCGACGGAAGACCGCCTCGCCCTCCACCCGCACCCGCGACAGGAGGAAGCGGCGTGAACGGAGGAAGACGTGCGGCAGCTCGAACATGGAGCGCCCCAACTCGGCAAAGCTCTCGCGCGCCGTCCACGCCCGCCACCGACGGCCGCGGCCGGGATAGATCCGGGCGAGGTTGCCCAGTGCGATGCGACGGTGACGGCGAAGGAGGAGATAGGCCGCACGCCCGATGCCGGCCCCCAGGGCGCCGGCTACCCGCACCGGCAGCAGGCGGATCCCGAGGAAGAGCACCCGGACCGCCAACACCAGCGCCCACCCCCCGATGCGGTTCATGCCCGATCGAATCGCAACACATCCCTCCGTGGACGTTTTGCCCGACGGCGATCGAGGGGCGCGCTCTTCGATCTCCTTGTAAATCCGTATGTTTCTTGCGAAACCATCATGCCTTGAGCGCCACTTCGCCGTGCTGGACGATCAACTTGTGGTAGGTGGAGAAGACGGCGTTGCGCGAGAGCATCCCCAACACCCTGCGCGGCTCGTCCGCCGCCACCACCGGCATCTGCTCGAACTCCTCGCGGTCGAGCACCGAGATGGCGTCGAGCAGGCTGGCATCCTCCGAGACCACCTTGACGTTGCGGTTGGCCACCTCGGACGCCACCACCACCTCATCGAGCGCCGAATCGAGCAGCCACTCCTTGAGATCGTGGAAGGTGACGATGCCGATCATCAGCCCCTTCTCGTCCACCACCTGCACACACCCCTTGCCCGAGGCGACATACTCCCGCTTGAGCGCCGACAGCCTCGCATCGGCCGGCACCTTGGGCACCGCCCGCCACGGGATGCTGGTCACCGGCACCGAACGCAGCCAGGCCCGCTCCATCCCCCAGCGGGTCTCGATCCCGCGACTGCTCAGGATCTCGGTGAAGATCGAATCGCGGCCGAAGGCGAGCTTGACCAGCGAGGCGCCGACGCAGGCGGTCATCAGCGGCACCATGATCCGATACTCCCCGGAGAGCTCGAACAGCATCAGGATGGTGCTCACCGGCGCCTGCAACGCCGCCGCCATCATCGCGCCGGCGCCGATCAGGGCGTAGGAGCCGTAATCGCCGGTCAGCTGGGGGAAGAGGCCATGCACCACCGCACCGAACAGCGCACCGGCGGTGGTGCCGAGGAAGAGCGACGGACCGATCAGGCCGGTGCCGAAGCCGCCGCCGGCGCAGATCAGGCTGGTGGTCAGCTTCATCGGCAGCAGAAGCAGCAGGAAGGGGATCAGTGGCACCGACATGCCGAGCAGATGGGGTACGAACGAGCGGTTGAGCAGCGCGCTCACCGT
This sequence comes from Zetaproteobacteria bacterium, assembly GCA_003696765.1. Classification (NCBI taxonomy): domain Bacteria; kingdom Pseudomonadati; phylum Pseudomonadota; class Candidatius Mariprofundia; species Zetaproteobacteria bacterium. Next base: position 6,117 of record RFFX01000006.1, read on the forward strand.
GCCGTAGCCCATCGACATCAGCTCCGGCACCAGCAGCGCCAGCAATCCGAGCATCACCCCGGCCACCGCCGGCCTGATCAGCGTGTTGGGCACATGGCGCTCGAAGGCGCCGCGTACACGGGGGAGCAGGAAGATCATCAAGGCGGCGAGCAGTCCGCACAACACCCCGAGCAGCAGATAGGAGGGGATCTGCAGATAGCTGTCCATGAAGAAGTGGGGCACGACAAAGGCGGGGAAGTTGCCCACCGTCGCCCGGGTGATCACCGTAGCGATCACCGCGGCCAGCACGATGGGGCTGAAGGTGGCGATGGTGTAGTCGGTCAGGATCACCTCGAGCGCGAAGAGCGCGCCGGCGATCGGCGCGTTGAACGAGGCGGCGATCGCCGCCGCCACCCCGCAGCCGATCAACACCCGCATCTGCTGCTCGTTCATCCGCAGCGCCTGGCCGAGCAGCGAGGCGATCGCCGCCCCCAGCGCCACGGTGGGCGCCTCGCGCCCCATACTGGCGCCGGAGCCGAGCGCCACCATATTGCTCACCGTCTCGCCCGCCGCCTTGCGCAGCCGGATCTTGCCGCCATGCAGGGCCAGTGCCTCCATCACCCCCGGGACGATCTTGATCGCATCCGGCTCCAGCCACCAGGTGTTGATGCAGCCGACCAGCAGTCCACCGCAGAGCGGCGCCAGCAGGAAGATGTACCAGGGGATCTCGTAGAGCACCGCCCCCCAACCGGGCGCCCCCACCCACTGCTGGCTGATCCAGCCGATGCCGAAACGGAACGCCAGCGCCCCGCAACCGGCCAGCACCCCCACCACCACCGACAGCGCGGTGAGGTAGAAGACGTCGTGCTGCCGGACCCAGAAGATCGGATGGCGCAGCCAGTCGGGAAGCCTCATCACGCCGCCCGCCCGCTTCAGCTGTGGCGGGAGGCCAGCAGGTTGGCGCGCCGGATGATCTGCGGCAACACGCTCATCCGGTGACGGTCGAGCTGCATCCGGAGCCGGGGCAGCTCCTCGGTCCCCTCATCGTCGTGCTCCGGCCAGTGGAACACCTGCTCGATCCGTCCGTGGGCCAGCACATCGGAGAACTCGGCGTTGAGCCGCTCCAGAGCCTCCTCGGCCAGCGGCCGCAACATGCGCAGCAGCACCCAGCGGCCGACATAACGGAAGCTGTGGTAGTTGCTGTAGAAAGAACGGATATGGTCCAGCGCCACATCGACGCTGTCGGTGTGGAGCAGCAGCTGATCGTCGTCGCTGTTGATCAGCCCGTCCTCCTTAAGCCTCCGCACCCACGAGCGGAGGAACGGTCCCCAGAAATCGTCGCCCGGCGCCTCGAGCATCACCACCGGAATCGGCGGATTGCGCCCGGTCTGCAGCAGGGTCAGCGTCTCGAAACACTCATCGAGCGTGCCGAACCCGCCGGGGGTGAGGATCACCGCACTGCTCTCCTTGAGGAAGAAGAGCTTGCGGGTGAAGAAGTACTGGCAGTAGAAGTGGCGCGGCGAGCCGGCCACCACCGGGTTGGGCTTCTGCTCCATCGGCAGGTTGATGTTGATGCCGAACGACATCGCCTCGCCCGCCCCTTCATTGGCCGCCTGCATCATGCCGCCGCCCCCGCCGGTGATGACCATGAAGCCGTGGTCGGCCAGCGCACGGGCCATCGCCCGCCCCTGGATGTAGCGTGGATCCTCCGGTCGGGTGCGGGCGGAGCCGAAGATGGTCACCTTGCGCCGGTCGGCATAGGGAACGAAGATCTCCAGACCGCGGCGGATCTCGCCCATCGCCCGCGCCATCATCTTGATGTCGGCGCGCGAGGGGTCGTTGCAGATCAACTGCACCGTCTCCATCAGCAGTTGCTTGTGGAACTCCCCCACCGTTCTGCCGCAGGCGGCGAGCAGCGCGTCCACCCGCGCCTCCAGTTCGTCCTGTCGCGAAACCGTCATTCCGGCAGGATCACGATGTCGATGCGGCGGTTCATCGCCCGCCCCTTGGCGAACTCGTTGCTCGCGATCGGCCGCACCTCCCCGTAGCCCAGCGCCTTGAGCCGTCTGGCATCCACACCCGAGGTGATGAGGAAGTCGCGCACCCGCTCCGCCCGCTTGAGCGAGAGCAGGCGGTTGGCCTGCACATCGCCGACGTTGTCGGTGTGCCCCTCGATGTGGACCTTGCGCTCCTTGTAGAGCGCAAGCGCCCGCACCACCGCACCGAGCAGCGGCAACTGATCGTCGGACAGCGTACTCCGTCCCGAAGGGAAGTGGAGCCCCGTCAACCGCAGCAGGATGGAGCCGTCCATGTTGAACAGCACCTTGACCGGCTTGCCCGCGAGGATCCTGCGCAGCTCCGCCTGCCGGCGCGACTCGCGCGTCTCCCGCTCCAGCTTGGCAGCGAAGGCGGCCTTGAGGTCGCGCAACTGCTGCTGCCTGCTCTGCTCCAGCTCGGCCTTCTGCTCGGCCAGCGCGGCATCGAGCCGCCTGGCGCAGGCCTGCCGCATCGCCTTGCGCTGCTGCTCCAGCGCATCCTGCGCCCGATCGAGCTGCGCGCGCAGCTGTTCGGCGCGCCGCACCAGCCGATCGACGCGCACATCGACCACCGGATCGTCCGCCGCCACCTCCATGCCCAACGCCCGGGCCAACCTGCGCCGCCCGGCCCGCCCCTCGAGCACCAACCGCTCGTGGCTGTCGCGCTTCCTGCGCCACCCCTTCACCTTGAGGGTCAACTGCCGGACATCGTCGGCCAACCGCAACAGATGGTAGGGATGGGGGGGCAGCTCCTTGCTGCGCCCGTCGAGGAAGGCGGCCACCTCATCGAGCTCCCGCCGGGCGGCCTGGTAGAGGGTCGGAGCGTAGTAGCGGGCGTTGGCCGCACGCGCACGGGCCAGCAGATCGGCCCCCATCCTGCGGATGACGGGCAGCGCCGCTGCGATCGACTGCCTGCTCCACTGCACCACCTCCCGCGCGGCGGCGGCGGCATCGTTGAGCGCACCCCGCTCGTCGGCGGCGATCGTCCGTGTCAGGGCCGCCTCGGCCTTGGCCGCCATCGCCGCGGGAGAGACCGGCCCGCCAACGCGCCGGATGGCGTCGTACCGTCGGTAGCGCCGCGCCTCCCGCCACCACTCCAGCATCTCCGCATAACGGGCACGAAAATCGCGCGCATGCCGCTCGGCCTGATCGAGCATCTCCGCCGCCTGTCGGCTCGCCCGCTCCGCCTGCTCCGACTGGTGGTTGTCGCGCGCCAACATCGCCGCACCGAGGTAGGCGCGCGCCTTCCCCAACTCCTCGGGCGACCAGGCGGCGAGCGCACCGCTGGAGAACCGTTCGATCCGCCGCTCCAGCTCGTCGATGCCATCGGCCCACACCGCCGCAGCACCACCGAGCAACAGCAGCAACAGGGCGCCGAGGAGCACCCACCGGCGGCTAACCAAGGGTAAGCATCCTCTCGAGCGCCACCCTGGCCGGCCGCGCGATCTCCGGCGGCACGGTGATGCGGTTGCCGGGGCGGCCGGCGGCGACATCCTCCAGCGCCTGCAGCAAGTGCTGCGGGTCGGTGCGGAACATGGTCGAACACATGCAGACCATGGGGGAGAGGAACCAGATCGCCTTCTCCGGGTGCTGCAGCCGCAGCCTGTTGACCAGGTTGAGTTCGGTGGCGATGGCGAACTTGCGCCCCGGCTCCGCCGCGCGCACATGGCGGATGATCATCTCGGTCGAGCCGACGAAATCGGCCTTCGCACAGACCGTGCGCGAACACTCAGGATGGGCCAGCACCTCGATATCGGGATGCTGCGCGCGCATGGCGTCGACGTGCTCCGGCCGGAAGAGCTGATGCACCGAGCAGAAACCGTCCCACAGGATCAGCCGGGCCCGCCGGATCTGCTCCGGCGTGTTGCCGCCCAGAGGCTCCTCCGGGCGCCACAGGGCCATCTCCTCATCTTCCAACCCCATGGCCAGCGCGGTGTTCTCGCCCAGATGGCGGTCAGGGAAGAAGAGGATCTTCTCCCGCGCATCCCACGCCCAGCGCATCACCCGCTCGGCATTCCCCGAGGTGCAGACGACCCCTCCGTGCTCGCCGCAGAAGGCCTTCAGCTCCGCGGTGGAGTTGATGTAGGTCACCGGGGTGACCTCCTCCTCCGGCGCCAACACGCCGGCAAGCTGCCGCCAGCACGCCTCCACCTGCGCGCCGTCGGCCATGTCGGCCATCGAGCAGCCGGCGGCCGGATCGGGGAGGATCACATGCTGGTCGTCACCGGTGAGGATGTCGGCGGTTTCGGCCATGAAGTGGACGCCGCAGAAGATGATGTGGGGCACGTCGGTCGCCGCCGCATGCTGGGCCAACTTGAGCGAATCGCCGCTGACATCGGCGAAGGCGAAGACCTCTTCTCGCTGGTAGTGGTGGCCGAGGATCAGCACCCGGTCGCCGAGGCGCTCCTTCAGCGCGGCGATGCGCTGCAGCAGCTCCTCGTCCGGCCGCCGGTAGAGTTCGTCGATCCCGCTCACGCCGCCCCCCTGGTTTCCGTCGCCATGGCATGGTACTCCTGCAGCGACAGGATGGTACCCCCCCCGCCGCCGCGCGCAATCGCGCCGGCCGCGGCCAGACCGCCGGCCAGGGTGGTGAAGTAGGCGATGCCGTGGTCGATCGCCGCCCGACGGATCGACTTGGAATCGCGGATCGCCGCCTCGCCCTCGGTGGTGTTGATGATCAGATCGACCTCGCCGGCGAGCAGCCGGTCGACGATGTGGGGACGGGCTCCGTCGGTCACCTTGGGCACCACCTCCGAGGCGATCCCCGCCCGGGCCAGCGCGTCGTGGGTGCCGCGGGTGGTCAGCAACCGGAAACCGCTATCGACCAGCATCCGGGCGGCGGGGGCCACCCCGGACTTGTCGGCGTCGCGTACCGAGACGAAGGCGCAGCCCGACCGCGGCAGCCTGGAGCCCGCCGCCCACTGCGCCTTGCCGAAGGCGGTGGCGAAATCATCGGCCAGCGCCATCACCTCGCCGGTCGACTTCATCTCCGGTGAGAGCAGGGGATCGACGCCGCGGAACCGGACGAAGGGGAAGACCGCCTCCTTGACGGCACAGTAGCGCTCCGGCCAGGGCACCGTGGTGACCCCCTGCTCCTCCAGGCTCCGACCGGTCATGACCCGGGCCGCCACCTTGGCCAGCGGCACGCCGGTGGCCTTGGAGACGAAGGGGACGGTGCGCGACGCCCGCGGATTGACCTCCAGTACATAGAGGGTGTCGCCCTGCAGGGCGAACTGGATGTTGAGCAGGCCGCGCACATCGAGCGCCAGCCCCAGCGCCTCGGTCTGGCGGCGCACCTCGTCGATCACCCGCGGCGCGATCGAGTGGGGCGGCAGACAGCAGGCGGAGTCGCCCGAATGGACCCCCGCCTCCTCGATGTGCTCCATGATGCCGCCGATCACCACCCGGTCGCCGTCGGCCAGTGCGTCGACGTCGAGCTCGATGGCGTTGTTGAGGAAGCGATCGAGCAACACCGGATGGTCGGGGGAAACATCGACCGCCTCCTCCATGTAGCGCAACAGCCCCGACCGGTCGTGGACGATGCGCATCGCCCGCCCGCCGAGCACATAGGAGGGACGCACCACCACCGGATAACCGATCCGCTCCGCCACCGCCACCGCCTCATCGACCGAGCGGGCGGTGCCGTTCTCCGGCTGCCGCAGGCCGAGCCGGTGGAGCAGCTGCTGGAAGCGGGCGCGATCCTCGGCCAGATCGATCATCTCCGGGCTGGTGCCGATGATCGGCACCCCGGCATCCTTGAGCGCATCGGCCAGCTTGAGCGGCGTCTGACCGCCGAACTGCACGATCACCCCGTCGGGCCGCTCCACCGCCACGATGGCCATCACATCCTCGAAGGTAAGCGGCTCGAAGTAGAGCCGGTCGGAGGTGTCGTAGTCGGTGGAGACGGTCTCGGGATTGCAGTTGACCATGATGGTCTCGAAGCCGTCCTCCGACAGGGCGAAGGCGGCATGGACGCAGCAGTAGTCGAACTCGATCCCCTGGCCGATGCGGTTGGGGCCGCCGCCGAGGACCATGATCTTCCTGCGGTCGGTCGGCCGCGCCTCGCACTCCTCCTCGTAGGTGGAGTAGAGGTAGGGGGTGACCGCCTCGAACTCGGCCGCACAGGTATCGACCCGCTTGAAGACCGGCCGCACGCCGGCCGCCTCGCGCGCCCGGCGCACCGCATCCTCATCGGTGCGCAACAGCTGCGCCAACCGCCGGTCGGAGAGCCCCTCGCGCTTGGCCCGCCGCCAATCGTCGCGGCTCATGGCGGCAATGTCGCGCCCGGCCAGCTCCTGCTCGATCGCGATGACCGTGGCGATCTCGCGGATGAACCAGGGATCGATGGCGGTCGCCTCATGGACCCGCTCCTCGCTCCAGCCGGCACGCAGCGCCGCACCGATCCACCAGAGGCGGTCGGCGCCGGGGCTGGCGAGCTTCTCCCGCAGGAAGCGGTCGCCGTCGACCCCCTCCGGCAGCGAGCGGTCGAAGCCACAGCTGCCGATCTCCAGACCGCGCATCGCCTTGCCCAGCGATTCGGTGAAGGTACGGCCGATGGCCATCACCTCGCCCACCGCCTTCATCTGGGTGGTGAGCCGACCGTCGGCACCGTCGAACTTCTCGAAGGCGAAGCGCGGCAACTTGGTCACCACATAGTCGATGGTCGGCTCGAACGCCGCCTGGGTCTTGCCGGTGATGTCGTTGCGGATCTCATCGAGCCTGTAGCCCACCGCCAGCTTGGCGGCGATCCTGGCGATGGGGAAGCCGGTCGCCTTGGAGGCGAGCGCGGAGGAGCGCGACACCCGCGGGTTCATCTCGATGACGACCATCCGCCCATCCTTCGGGTTGACCGCGAACTGCACGTTGGAGCCACCGGTCTCCACCCCGATCTCGCGCAGGATGGCGATCGAGGCGTCGCGCATGCGCTGATACTCCTTGTCGGTCAGGGTCAGCGCCGGCGCGACGGTGATCGAGTCGCCGGTGTGGATCCCCATCGGGTCGAGGTTCTCGATCGAGCAGACGATGACGCAGTTGTCGGCGCCATCGCGCATCACCTCCATCTCGAACTCCTTCCACCCGATGATCGACTCCTCGATCAGGATCTCGTCGGTGGGGGAGGCTTCCAGCCCGGAGGCGGCGATCCGCTCGAACTCCTCGGGATTGTAGGCGATGCCGCCGCCGGTGCCGCCGAGGGTGAAGCTCGGGCGGATGATGATCGGATAGTCGATCCCGGCGGCGATGGCGCGGGCCTCCTCCATCGAGTGGGCGAAGCCGCCGCGGACCATCTCCAGCCCGATCCGCTCCATCGCATGGCGGAACTGCTCGCGATCCTCCGCCTTGTCGATCGCCGCCGGCTGCGCGCCGATCATGCGCACCCCGTACCGATCCAGCACACCGTGCTTGTTGAGCGACAACGCGGTGTTGAGTGCGGTCTGCCCCCCCATGGTCGGCAGCAGAGCGTCCGGGCGCTCCCTGGCGATGATCTCCGCCACCGTCTGCCAGGTGACCGGCTCGATGTAGGTGGCGTCGGCGAACTCGGGATCGGTCATGATGGTCGCCGGATTGGAGTTGACCAGGATCACCCGGTACCCCTCCTCCTTGAGCGCCTTGCACGCCTGCACCCCGGAGTAGTCGAACTCGCATGCCTGCCCGATGACGATCGGGCCCGCGCCGATGATCAGGATCGATTCGATATCCGTCCGTTTGGGCATCTTGTTCTCTTGGAATCAGATCACAACACGTCCATCCGTGGACGTCTTGCTCGACGGCAATCGAAGAGCGCATCGGGCGCCCTCGCGCTGCCTCAACTGCGGTACTCCGCATTGATGGTGATGTAGTCGTGGGTCAGATCGCCGGTCCAGACGGTGGCGGATGCCTCCCCCATCCCCAGGTCCACACGGATGGTGAAGGCATCCCTGGCGAAGACGGCCATCCCGGCCGCATCCGTGTAGTCCGGGTGCAACTCGCCGTTGTCGACGATCGCCACCCCGTCGGCGGACAGCGCCAGACGGCCACGGTCGATCTCCACCCCCGCGTTGCCGATGGCGCAGAGGATCCGGCCCCAGTTGGCATCACCGCCGGCGAGGGCGGTCTTGACCAGCGGGGAGACGGCGATACGCCGGCCAACCGTGCGCGCCTCGGCCTCGCTGCGCGCACCCGTCACCTCGATGGTGACGAACCTGGAGACCCCCTCGCCGTCGCGCACGATCAGCTTCGCCAGCTCGATGCAGACCCGGGTGAGCGCCTGCGCGAAGGCCGGATACTCCTCCCGCGGCGCATGGCCCAACCCAAGGCCGGAAGCGAGCAGGTAGACGGTGTCGTTGGTCGAGGTGTCGCCATCCACGGAGATCGCATTGAACGAACGATCCACGGCGTGGACGAGCATCGGTTTCAATTGCGCATGCGACAGCGGCGCATCGGTGGCGATGAAGGCGAGCATCGTGGCCATCTCCGGATGGATCATGCCGCTTCCCTTGGCGATGCCGGTGATGGTGTAGCCATCGACCGTGGCCGAAGCCCACTTGGCGAAGGTGTCGGTGGTGCGGATCGCATCCGCCGCATCCGCCCAACCGTCGGGGCGCAGCGTGGCGGAGGCCTCCCCCATCCCCGCCTCGATCCGTTCGATGGGAAAGGGCTCGCCGATCACACCGGTGGAGGCCGAAAGCGTCTGCTCCGGCGCGCAACCTGCGGCCCTCGCGCCGGCCTCGATCAGCCTCCGCGCCCAGATCCGCCCCCGTTCGCCCAGCCCGGCATTGGCGTTGCCGGCGTTGGCGACGATGCAACGGATCTCCCCGCCGTGGCGGTCGAGGGTCTCCCGGCCGAGATCCACGCAGGGGGCGCGAAACCGGTTCTGCGTGAACACGCCCGCCGCATGGCAGGGGAGGTCGGCCACGATCAGCGTGACATCCTGACGTTTGCCCTTCAGTTCCGGCGCTTGCACGCCGCAGGATGCCGTGCCGACCCGGAAGCCGGGCACGGCAAGCGGGGGGGTTCGCCCGGGCGGGGGAAGCGACAAGGCTCAGCCCCGCCGACCGTGGCAGCGCTTGTACTTCTTGCCCGAACCGCAGGGGCAGGGATCGTTGCGCCCCACCTTGGGATGGGTGCGCCGCACGGTCTGCTGCGCCGGTGGCTCTTTCTCCCCCTCGTCGTCGAACAGATCGTCGTGCTGGTGGACGAAGTGGAGCTCCGACGGCTCCGGTTCCGGATCGGGCTCCGGCTCCATCTGGACCTGCACGCTGTGCAGCAGGGTGACCACCTCCTCCCGCACCCGGTCGATCAGGCCGGAGAAGAGCTCGAACGACTCACGCTTGTATTCCTGCAGCGGCTGCTTCTGGGCATACCCGCGCAGGCCGACGCTCTGGCGCAGGTGATCCATGGCCAGCAGATGCTCCTTCCAGTGGTGGTCGAGCACCTGCAGCAGCAGGTGCTGCTCGAAGGCGCGCATCCGCTCGGCCCCGACCAGCGCCTCCTTGGCGTCGCGGGCGGCGGCCAGCGCGTCGCAGATATGGTCCACCATCTCCTCGGCGTCGTTGACCGACGCATCCTGCTCCACCCAGCGGCGCACCGGAACGTCGAGGGCGAACCGCTGTCTGAGCTCCCCGCCCAACCCATCGAGATCCCACTCCTCGGCGTGGACCGTCGGCGGCATGAAACGCGCCACCAGATGCTCGACCACCCCGCGGGTCATGTCGTCGACCACGTCGCGCACATCCTCCGCCTCCATCAGCTCGCGCCGCTGGCTGTAGATGACGTCGCGCTGCTGGTTCATCACGTCGTCGTACTCCAGCAACTGCTTGCGGATGTCGAAGTTGCGCCCCTCGACCTTCTTCTGGGCGTTCTCCACCGCCCGGGTCACCCACGGGTGTTCGATCACCTCCCCTTTCTTGAAGCCCAGCTTGCCCAGCATCGCCTGCATCTTCTCGCCGCCGAAGATGCGCATCAGATCGTCCTCCATCGAGAGGAAGAAGCGGGTCACCCCCGGGTCGCCCTGACGGCCGGCGCGACCGCGCAACTGGTTGTCGATCCGGCGCGACTCGTGGCGCTCGCTGGCGATGATGTAGAGCCCGCCGAGCGCCTTGACCTCCTCCTGCTCGCGGGCGCAACTCGCACGAATCTCGCGCGCCCGACGCTCCCGCTCCTCCTCGGTGAGCGAGTCGGGCAGTTGGGCGATCAACATCTCCGGGTTGCCGCCAAGGACGATGTCGGTGCCGCGCCCGGCCATGTTGGTGGCGATGGTCACCGCCCCCTTGCGCCCGGCCTGGGCGACGATCTCCGCCTCGCGGGCGTGGTTCTTGGCGTTGAGCACCTCGTGCGGGATGCGACGCTGCTTGAGCATGGCCGAGAGCATCTCCGACTTCTCGATCGAGATGGTGCCGACCAGCACCGGCTGCCCCCGCTTGTGGGCATCCTCGATCTCGCCGACGATGGCGTGGAACTTGTCCTCCTGATCGATGAAGACCAGATCGGGCTCGTCCTTGCGGATCATCGGCTTGTTGGTCGGGACGATCACCACCTCCAGGCCGTAGATCTTCTGGAACTCCTCAGCCTCGGTGTCGGCGGTGCCGGTCATGCCGGCCAGCTTCTCATACATGCGGAAGTAGTTCTGGAAGGTGATGCTGGCCAACGTCTGGTTCTCGGGCTGGACCGGCACCCCCTCCTTGGCCTCGAGCGCCTGATGCTGGCCGTCGGAGTAGCGCCGGCCGGGCATCATGCGGCCGGGGAATTCGTCGATAATCACCACCTCGTTGCCGCGCACGATGTAGTCGACCTCACGCGTGAAGAGGGTGTTGGCGCGCAACGCCTGGGTGACGGCGTGCATCACGTTGACGTTCTCCGGATCGTATAGGGAAGCCCCCTCCTTGAGCAGCCCGGCTTCCACGCACAACCGCTCGATACGCTCCATCCCCTCCTCGGTGAAGGAGACGGCGCGATCCTTCTCGTCCTTCTCGTAATGCGCCGGCTCAAGCTGTTTGATCAGGGCGTCGGCCTGCTGGTAGAGGGTGCCGGCGTCGTCCGACGGCCCGGAGATGATCAGCGGCGTGCGTGCCTCATCGATCAGGATCGAGTCGACCTCGTCCACGATGGCGTAGTGGTGGCCGCGCTGCACCCGATCCTCCTTGCGGAAGACCATGTTGTCGCGCAGGTAGTCGAAGCCGAACTCGTTGTTGGTGCCGTAGGTGATGTCGGCGGCGTAGGCCGCCTGCCGCTGCTGCGGATCGAGATCGTGGACGATCACCCCGACCGACAACCCGAGGAAGCGGTAGATCCGCCCCATCCACTCGGCGTCGCGTCGGGCGAGGTAGTCGTTGACGGTGACCACGTGCACCCCTTTGCCGGTCAGGGCGTTGAGGTAGGAGGGAAGGGTGGCGACCAGGGTCTTCCCCTCGCCGGTCTTCATCTCGGCGATCTTGCCTTGGTGGAGGATGATGCCACCGATCAGCTGCACGTCGAAATGGCGCATGCCGAGCACCCGTCGGGAGGCCTCGCGGACCACGGCGAAGGCCTCCGGCAGCAGCGCATCGAGCGCCTCCCCCCGCTCCAGCCGCGCACGGAACTCCGCCGTCTTGCCGGCCAGGGCCGCATCGTCGAGCCCCCCGACCTTCTCCTCCAGCGCGTTGATACGCGCCACCATCGGCTGCATCTTCTTGAGCAGTCGGTCGTTTCGGCTGCCGAACAGCCGGGTCAACATGTGCAACATCGGGGGTGCAGACCTCGCAGAAGACGCCGTCGGCGCCGGATTGCCCAAGGGCCCTTCCACCTCCGGGCGACGCGGAGGCATGGATCGAAGGGCGCGGCACGATAGCACGAGGGCCCATGCGGCGAAAGATCGTCTGGGGACGGGAGGGCGGAACGTGACACCGCATCCGGGGAGGAGCGCCCCTCCCCGGATGCGGATCGAATGCCCCGGACGCAGCACGGATCCACTTCGACTCCCACCGGCGGGCGACCCGCCCGGAGGGGGCGGGATGGGTTGCGGCCGGTCAGGAAAGGCGGCTAGTAGTTCTCCTCATCCTTCCACATCTCGGGGGTGAAGCGCACCACCCGGTTGCGGCCCTGCTCCTTGGCGGTGTAGAGGGCGATGTCGGCGAACTTGACACATTGCCAAAAGCCGTCGGCATCGTCGCGGAAGAGCGACGCACCGATGGAGATGGTCTTCTTGATCGGACCGCTGGAGGTCTGCACCGTGGTCCCCTCCATCCGGGCACGGATCCGCTCGGCGGTCTGCATCATCGCCGACTCGTGGGTGTCCGGCAGCAGGGCGAGAAACTCCTCGCCGCCGTAGCGCACCACCACATCGGACTCGCGCACCTCGCGGGTGATCACGTCGGAGAGCGACTTGAGCACCTGATCGCCGACGTCGTGGCCCAGCTCGTCGTTGACCTTCTTGAAAAAGTCGACATCGAGCATGAGAATCCCCAGGCTGCTGCCGCGACGGATGACGCCGGCGGTGATGTTGCCGGAGAACTCCTCGAGGAATCGACGATTGTATAGGCCGGTCATCGGGTCGCGCAGGGTGGACTCCTTGAGCGACTGCATCAGCCGCTTCGACTCGATCACCGGGCTGGCCACCGCCATGTGCGCCTCGATGGCGTCGCGCAACACCGGCACCTGCTCCTGCTGCTCGCCGCGCAGGATCACCTGCAACACGTTGCCCACCCGGTCGGAGAGCATCAGCGGAATGCAGAGGTGCTGATCCCCCTCCCGCTCCGGCCGGAAGGCGGCGCAGATGTTCGGTGCGTCGCAGGAGCAGAGCGAATGGGCGGTGCGCTTGGCGCGGCACTGGTCGGAGTCGACCAGGATCACCGGATCGCACCAGCCGTCACACGCCTCTTCCATCCCCTCGGCATAGACCCGATGCAGCCTGCCCGACTCCGGCTCCAGCTCGTAGAGGCAGAAACGCTGCAGTCCGAACTGGTCCCTGAGGATGCGGCGCATGCGCTGGTAGACCTCGTTGAGATCGAAATCCTCCTCGATCTCCTGCTTGAAACGGGCGGCGTTGACCATGTCGTCCACCACGTGCATGGTCTGGGTGAGCAGATCCTGGCCGTTGCCGCCGGTGCCGCGGTTGTGGTTGCCGATGGAGGCGATCTTCTTGCCGATGGCGCCGATGCTCTTCTCCAGCGCCTCGATGAAGCTGTTGGTGTTGGCCGCGATCTCCCCCACCTCGTCATCGGTGCGCACCGCCACCCGCCGGGAGAAGTCGCCCGACTTGGCCATGTGCATCGCCACCTTGACCTCTTCGGCGGTCTCGATCACCGGATCGAGCATCTTCTTGAGATAGAAGGCGACCAGCAGCCCGAAGAGCACCAGCAAGCCCAGGATCGGCAGCACGGCGAGCAGCGCGGCGTGCTCCTGGCGTTCGAGCGAGAAGGTGAGGGTGACCGCGCCGTTGACCGTCCCCTCGGGCACCTCGTGGCAGTTCATGCAGTTGATGTCGTTGAAACGGCTGGCGATGAAGGGGATGGTCACCCGGTAGATGTCGTTCTTGAACTCGCTCATGTCCTCGACCACCCGCCCCGTCCTGAGCACCTCGCGCTCCTGCGGCGAACGCGGCTTCTCGCTCTCGTGGCCCGGGCCGAACTGGTTGATCACCGGCTGGCCGCGCACCACGTGGACATCCTTCAGCCCGGGGACGCGGTTCATGCGGGCGATCAGGTCGGCCCGCTCGGAGATCAGCCCCTTCTCCATCTCTTCGGTCAGGGCCACACGCACCATCTCGGCGGCCATGCGCGACTGGGTGCGCACCGTATCGAGACTGAAGTAGCGGAAGGACATCAGCGAGACCACGCCGAAGAGCAGGGTCATGACCAGGATCGAAATCACGACGAACAGGTTCTTCTTCTTGCGCAGCTTCACGGGCGGACCCTCCTCGACCATGCAGAACGGCGGGCATCGTAGAAAGAGCCGAAGAACGGCGCAAGAGTTGCAGGGCATCCCACCGCACGGCCGACCGAGCCGGGCGGGTGGAACCGGATGGATCCGTGATGTGGATCGGCGATGATCCGGATCGCAGCAACGCCCCGGATGGACGTGTTGCAGTCTGATCAGAGATGACGGCTTCGCAAGGAGCCGTCATCGCGGCCATGGACGGCCGCGCAAATCCGGAGGTCGCAGATGCAACCGACGGATTTGTAAGGGGATCGAAGACCGCGCTCTTCGATCCCCGTCAAGCAAAAAGTCCACGGACGGACTTTTTGCGATTCCATCAGAGATACGGTGTCGGCGTCTCCGCCATGCAGGCCTGATCGCGCCCGCGCGCCTTGGCCTGATAGAGCGCGCGATCGGCGCGGGCGAGAAAATCCTCCAGCCGCTCGCCCTGCTGGTGCATCGCCATACCGGCGCTCACCGTCACCTGCAGCACCCCACCGCCCTCCAGCGGGATCCGTTGCCGATGGATCTGCGCCCGCAGCCGCTCGGTCAGCAACCGCAGATGGGCCGCCTCGATGGGGGAGGTGAGGATGACAAACTCCTCGCCGCCGTAGCGCACCGGTACATCCATCGGCCGCAGGGTATCGCGGATCGCCTGGCCGCAGTGGCGCAGCACCTCATCGCCGACCAGGTGGCCGTAGGTGTCGTTCACCTGCTTGAAATGGTCGAGATCCATGAAGATCACCCCCACCGTCGCCTCGGCGATGCGGTTGTGGGTGTGCAGCAGCCGCTCGGCGGTCGACTGCATGTAGCTGCGCACGTAACAGCCGGTCAACGCATCGCGAATGGAGCGCTCGTAGATGGCGTTGCGCTCCCGCTCCAGCTCCATGAAGAGCAGTTCGCGCTCCAGCGCCGCCGACACCGGTCCGCTCATCCGGTCGATCGCCGCCAGAAGTGCGCTGCTGATGTTGGCATCGACCCCCACGCTGAGCAGGGAGACCGCCACCCTGCCCTCCCCCTGACGCAGCTTGAGCGGCACGATCACCATCGCCTCGCCGCTGCCGCCGTGCACCACCTTCTTGCAGCCGTGGCTGCCGGGAGGGAGCCGCTCCGCCTCCCGGAACAGCGCTCGGTCGGCGGCGTTGATCGCCATCGGCACCCCGCGGAACTCGTTGCTGGCGGCAAAGTAGATCTGTTGCTGCCCATTCTCGCGGATGCGGAACTCCAGCCGGGACACCGGCAGGCTGTGGGAGATGGCCGAGAGAAACCCCTCGGCCACCTCGCGAAAGTTGCGCGAGGAGGCGATGGTATCCGCCGACTCGGCGAGCAGGCGGTTGAGTTCATGCAGCCGGAGCGCGCTTTCGCCCTGGTCGGAGTTCATGAACAGCCCACACTCCAACCCCTTGAGCCGGTTGATCATGAACTTGACCAATGGCTTGGGGATCATCGAGCCGTGCTGCGGGGCGATGGTGTCGATCTCCATCGCATCGAACTTCTCCATGGCGTGCTGCAGGATCTCGCGGCCGGGCATGTAGTGCTCGTGGAAGGCGCGGATGCTCTCGAAGTAGCGCTCGTCACGGGCGAAGAGGGTCCAGGTCTCGGTGAATCCGCCGAAGATGTCGCTGGAGAAGAGGGTTCTGCTGCGCGTATCGTAGGTGCAGAAGGCCCCCGGGAAATGGAGGTAGGGGGTGAGCACGAAGGTGAGCCACCGCCCACCGAGGTCGAGCTGCCAGTCGTGCTCCTCGATCTGCCAGAATGGGGTCTTCAGCCCGTAGTGGCGCAGCAGCGCCACCGCGCGCCAGTGGGAGACGATCACCGCATCGTCGCGGGAGATCATGGCATCGATCCGCGGCAGCGAGGCGGTGATGTCCGGATCCTGATGGTGGCAGATGAAGTAGCGGATGTGGTCGAAGGAGGTGACCTCCTCCACCTTCCGCAGGGTGACGGGGAAGGTGAGCGCGCTGCCCGGGTCGATCAGCACCGACTGGTCGCCGTGCTCGATCAGGTAGGTGTGGCACTGGAAGAGGTCGTCCTCGAGGTAGTTGCCCACCCACCAGACGCGCTCGGCGATCTCGATCGCGTGTTCGGTGTCGACCACCTCTCCATTCTGCGGCATGGGGAAAAACTAGCGAACCACAGGCATCAGATCCATCATTGGCCCCGTGGTGCCGCCCAGCTTTTCCCGCCGACACGGCTTCTTCACCGTCCATCAGCTGCCACTGCTGCGTGACAACTACAGCTACATCGTCGCCGGCGACTCCGGCGCGGCACTGCTGATCGATCC
>RFFX01000007.1 GCA_003696765.1 Zetaproteobacteria bacterium
ATGGTTTCGCAAGAAACCATCATCGCGACCATGGAGGGTCGCGCAAATCCGGAGGTTGCAGACGCAACCGACGGATTTGTAAGGGGATCGAAGACCGCGATCTTCGATCCCCGTCAAGCAAAAAGTCCACGGACGGACTTTTTGCGACTCGATCATAAATGAAACGAACCAGGGCGGACGGGAAGTTGCGCAAACGCTTCTACGAACGGGAGCTGGCCAAGCTGCAGATCGAGCTGGTCAAGCTGCAGGAGTGGATCCGGGCCAAAGGGCTGAAGGTGGTGGTGATCTTCGAGGGACGTGACGCCGCCGGCAAGGGGGGCTGCATCAAGCGGATCACCGAAAAACTCAACCCCCGGGTATGCAAGGTGGCGGCCCTGCCGGCACCGACCGAACGGGAGAAGACCCAGTGGTACTTCCAACGCTACGTCGCCTATCTGCCGGCGGCGGGCGAGATGGTGCTGTTCGACCGCAGCTGGTACAACCGCGCCGGAGTGGAGCGGGTGATGGGATTCTGCACCGAGGAGGAGTACCAGGACTTCCTGCGCAGCTGCCCGGAGTTCGAGCGGATGCTGATCCGCTCCGGCATCAAGCTGATCAAGTACTGGTTCTCGGTCAGCGACGAGGAGCAGGAGCGCCGCTTCCAGGCCCGGCTGAAGGATCCGACCAAACGGTGGAAGCTCAGCCCGATGGATCTGGAGTCACGCAACCGCTGGCAGGAATACTCCCGCTGCAAGGATGTGATGTTCTACCACACCGACATCAAACAGGCGCCGTGGTTCGTGGTCGAGTCGGACGACAAGCGGCGGGCGCGGCTGAACTGCATCAGTCATCTGCTGTCGATGATCGACTACGAAGACCTCGCCCCCACCCTGACCGAGCTCCCGCCGCGCAAGCCGGCGCGGCGCGGCTACGTCCGCCCCCCGATCAACGAGCAGACCTTCGTGCCGCAGGTCTACTGACCGCCCCCTCCGCAGAGATTCCGCCCCGCCCGGGATCTCGTTGGCGGCGCCGTTGCGGTGTGATCACCTGCCGGCGGAGGGATCGAGCAGTTCAGCCAGCTGTCGGGCGGTGTGCACCGGGCGGTTGCAGGCGAAATTCTCACACAGGTAGGCGGTCGCCCTGCCGTCGATCGCTCCCTGCTCCTTGAGGAAGGGAACAGTCCCGAACAGCGCCGGATCGTGGCGCAGCAGCACCAGCCCGGGGTGAAAGCCGCGCCGGGCCAGCGCCACCATGCGCTCCAGCTCGGGGTCGTCGTCACGGCCGGCGACGACCAGCTCGCGCATCGGCCCCAGGTAGTCGGCCAGCGCCCAGAGCAGCGCGCTACTTCCGGTCGGCGCCTGCGCCATCTGCCCGGCCGCCTGCCGCAGACCGGCCTCCGCCTGCGCGACCAGTCTCATGTCGCCGGTGAGATGGGCCAGCCGCAGCAGGTTGGCCAGCGCCACCGAGTTGCCGGCGGGGGTCGCGCCGTCAAACCACTCGTGCGGCCGGGCGAGCAGCCGCTGATCGCCGCCGTCGGTCAGGTAGAAGCCACCATCCTTCATGGCAAAGCGGGCGCGCATCGCCCGATCGATCGCCACCGCCGCCTGCAGCCAGCGCGGCGTGAAATCTGCCTGGTAGAGCTCGATCAGCCCCCACACCAGCATGGCGTAGTCGTCGAGCGTGCCGTCGATCGCCGCCTGGCCCGCCCGCCAGCGATGGCGCAGCCGCTTGCCGTCCCACATCCGCTCCAGCACGGTGGCCGCAGCGCGCCGGGCCTGGGCAAGCAGTCCATCGTCGCCCAGTCTGGCGGCGGCGTGGGCCAGCGCGGCGATCATCATGCCGTTCCAGTCGGTCAGCACCTTGTCGTCGCGAAACGGCACCGGGCGCTGCGCCCGGGCGGCGAGCAGCCGCCGGCGGATCCGCTCCATGCGCGCCCGGTCGGCATCGAGCGGCGGCTGTGCCAGGAAGGGGATGTTGCGGCCGTTGCGCAGCCGGCGTGCCTCGTCGAGGTAGTTGCCGCGCCGCTCCATGCCCCAGACCCGGGCGGCGAAGACGGCATCCTCCTTGCCGAGGGCCGCCTCCAGCTCGTCGATGCTCCACTGGTAGTAGCGCCCCTCCCCGCCGGCGGAGTCGGCGTCGAGCGCGGAGTAGAAGGCGCCGTCGGGGTCGGTCAGCCGGCGGGCGACGAAGTCGGCGAGCTCGCGCACCACCCGCGCGTGGCGGCCATGACCGGTGGCGGCGAAGGCGTCGCTGTAGGCGAGCATCTGCATCGCCTGGTCGTAGAGCATCTTCTCGAAGTGGGGCACGCGCCAGAAACGGTCGGTGGCGTAGCGGTGAAAACCGAAACCGATCTGGTCGTAGATGCCGCCGGCGCGCATCGCATCGAGGGTTTGCTCGACCATCGCCCGCTCGCCCAGCCGCAGCAGCAGGCGCAGCTTGTGCGGGGAGGGGAACTTGGGCGCATCGCCGAAGCCGCCGGCCTCATGGTCGAACGATTCGGCCAGGGCGGCGCGCGCCCGGGTGAGCAGCGCCTCGGAGAGCGCCGTCCGCCCGGTGGCGGCGGGCATCTCGCGCAGGGCCTGGGTGATGGAATCGGCCGAGGCGAGCAGGCGGGCGCGGTCGTGGTGCCACAACTCGTCGATGCGCCGGATCAGGCTGCGCAGCCCCATCCGGCCGAAGCGATCCTCCTTCGGGATGTAGGTGGCGGCGTAGAACGGGCGACCGTCGGGGGTGAGGATCAGATTGAGCGGCCAGCCGCCGGAGCCGGTCATCATCTGCGCCGCCTCCATGTAGAGCTGGTCGATGTCCGGCCGTTCCTCGCGGTCGACCTTGATGCTGACGAAGAGGGCGTTCATCGCCGCGCCGATCTCCGGATCGGCGAACGACTCCTGCTCCATCACATGGCACCAGTGGCAGGTGGAGTAACCGATGGAGAGGAAGATGGGGCGGTCGAGCCGCCTGGCCAGGGCGAAGGCCTCGTCGCCCCAGGGATACCAGTCGACCGGGTTGTGGGCGTGCTGCTGCAGGTAGGGGCTGGACTGGTCGATCAGATGGTTGACGGCGGCCCTCCCCGCTGCCGGATGCGCGAACGCCGCGACCACGCAGAGCGCGGCCCCACAGAGCGACGGGCTTCCCGGCAGAGCGCTGCTAGTTCTTCGATCTGTCGACGATCTTCGACGCCCCGATCCAGCTCATCATGCCGCGCAGCCGTGCGCCGACCCGCTCGATCTCATGCTCGGCGGCCAGCCGCCGCTTGGCGTTCATCGAGATCTTGCCGGAGTTGCACTCCTCGACGAACTCGCGCGCGAAGTCGCCGTTCTGGATCTCCTTGAGGATGCGGCGCATCTCCGCCCTGGTCTCCTCGTTGATGATGCGCGGCCCGCGGGTGAGGTCGCCATACTCGGCGGTGTTGGAGATCGAGTAGCGCATGTTGGCGATGCCACCCTCGTAGATCAGATCGACGATCAGCTTCACCTCGTGCAGACACTCGAAATAGGCCATCTCGGGCGGATACCCCGCCTCGACCAGCGTCTCGAAGCCGGCGGTGATCAGCGCGGTCAGGCCGCCGCAGAGCACCACCTGTTCACCGAACAGGTCGGTCTCGCACTCGTCGCGGAAGGTGGTCTCGATGGTGCCCGCTCGGGTGCCGCCGTTGGCGCAGGCGTAGGAGAGGGCCACCTCCTTGGCTCGGCCCGAGGCGTCCTGGTAGACGGCGATCAGGCAGGGGACGCCGCCGCCCTGGGTGTAGGTGTGGCGCACCAGATGGCCCGGCCCCTTGGGGGCGATCATGATCACATCGAGATCGGCACGCGGCTGGATGATGCCGAAATGGATGTTGAAGCCATGGGCGAAGGCCAGGGTGGCCCCCTTCTTGAGGTTGGGCTCGATGCTCCGACGATAGACCGCCCCCTGGTTCTCGTCGGGCAGCAGCACCATGACCAGATCGGCGCCGGAGACCGCCTCACCCACCTCTTTGACCGTCAGGCCCGCCGCCTCCGCCTTGGCCCACGACGGAGAGCCCTCGCGCAGGCCTACCGTGACATCGACCCCCGAATCCTTCAGGTTCAGCGCATGGGCGTGCCCCTGCGAACCGTAACCGAGGATGGTCACCTTCTTGCCGCGGATGATCGAGAGATCGGCGTCGTCGTTGTAGTAGACGGTCATTGCCATGGCGGTGGAACTCCTTTGTCTGCGATCGCGCGGCACCCTCTGATCAGGAACGCCGCAACCGGGCGGCGATGCTAGAGTGAAATCGGCGGAAGTCATCCTCGAGCAGAGCGCAACACCTCCATCCGTGGACGTGTTGCTCGACGGAAATCGAAGAGCGCGCGCTCTTCGACCACATTACGATACCGTCGCTTGCAGGCGGGCATGAGAAAATCAGTGCCGGACGACCGATATCCCCGGGCGCGCAAATCACTGGGGCAACACTTCCTTGTCGATCGGCGGGCGATCACCGCCATCGTCTCCGCCATCCCCGAGGGGAGCAGTGTGTTGGAGATCGGCCCCGGTCGAGGTGCGTTGACCCGGCCGCTGCTGCGGCGCGCGGGGCGGCTCGTGGTGATCGAAAAAGACGACCGGCTGGCCGCCGAGTGGCAACGGGTCGCCGAGGAGTGGGCCGGGCTCCGTGTCATCCACGGCGATGTGATGGAGGAGCTGGAGGCGACCCTGTGCCGCCACCGCCCCGACTGGATCGTCGGCAACCTGCCCTACAACATCAGCGGTCCGCTCACCGCACGGCTGGTCGCCCGCACCCTGCCCGGTGGCATGGTCTTGATGTACCAGAAGGAGGTGGCCGACCGGATCGGCGCGGAGCCGGGCTGCGGCCGCGGATGCGGTGCCATCGGCGTGATCAGCCGCTACTGCTGGCGGATCACGCGACTGCTGCGCCTGCCACCCGGGGCCTTCGCTCCGCCACCCAGGGTGCACTCGGCGGTGCTACGCTTCACCCCCAACGGCCGGTCGTTCGATGCCGAGGCGTTTGCCGCCCTGCAGCGCTGCGTGCGCACTGGCTTCGCTCATCGGCGCAAGACCATCGCCAACAACCTACGCGGGCGGATCGAACCCGAAATGCTCCGTGGCTGCGGCATCGACCCCGCGCTGCGGCCGGAACAGTTGACCCAGGCGCAGTGGCTACGTCTTGCCGCCGCCCTCACCTGACGCACCCTCGCGCACCCTGGCAACGAAACGAAGACATGGGGTGCCGGAGGCCAGACGCACCTCGAGCGCCGGCAGCCGCTTCGAGCGGAAACCGAAGGCGCGACACCCGTAGGGGCGCTCGGGCTGCCAGGTGATCTGCAGATGGCGGCAGCGCCGGCAGTCGGGATCCCGCCCCCGTCCGTCATTCACCTGTAGACCACCGCGCAGCCTCGGGGGGCGGGATGATTGCCGCCCCCTCCCCGAAGACAGAACGTTCCATCCCCTCCGCCGCCGCACCGGCGAAGCCTTTCGCACCATCCGCACGCCACCGCCGTAGAGCCACCATCTGCGACGCGAACTCCAGCGGCAGGAGTACCGCTTGCCAAGCGCCGTCCACACCCTATCATGCGCCCCCTTTCCTGGGGGGATGGCTGTGGAGAACACGCCTGCACGAACACCTCTTCGAAACCCTTTCCACCAACAGGAGCCGATCCCAAACGTGACACAGCGACGCTATCTGATCGCAGGCAACTGGAAGATGAACGGCGTACTCGCCGAAGCGCGTGAGTTCGTGCGCAATCTGGAGGAGAACCCGGCGCCGGAGCGGGTCGAGGTGGCGCTGATGCCCCCATTCACCCTGCTTCATCCGCTGGCGGAGAAGCTGAGCGCCCGCGGCATCCGGCTCGGTGCGCAGAACGTCTACTACGAGCCCAAGGGGGCCTTTACCGGTTCGATCTCGCCGCTGATGCTGCGTGACGCCGGCTGCCACTACGTCATCCTGGGCCACTCCGAGCGGCGCGACATCATGGGGGAGAGCGACGAGGTGATCCACCACAAGCTGCTCGCCGCGTGGGACGCCGGGCTGGAGCCGATCCTCTGCATCGGCGAGCATCTGGAAGAGCGCAAGGGCGGCGCCACCAACGCCGTACTGGAGCGGCAACTGGCGCTGCTGGAGGGAACGGATCCGAAGAAGGCGTTGACCATCGCCTACGAGCCCGTTTGGGCCATCGGCACCGGTGTGACCCCCACCCACGACGAGGTGCGCGATGCCCACGCCTTCATCCACGAACGGCTGCACAGCTTCGGCCGTGACTGCCGGGTGCTCTACGGCGGCAGCGTCAACCCGAAGAACGCCGCCGGCCTGCTCTCCCTGGAAGGAGTCGACGGCGCCCTGGTCGGCGGCGCCAGCTTGAAGGCGGAATCCTTCTCACGGATCATCGCCGCTGCCAGCGGGATCGACCGGTGAAGCCACAGGGTACGCAATCCGATGCATGGACCGCCGATATGGCGGGAGGGATGCGGTGACCACGCTGCTGGTGACCATCCACGTCATCGTGGCGTTCCTGCTGATCGGCGTCGTTCTGATCCAGCGCGGCCAGGGCGCGGAGATGGGGGCGTCGTTCGGCGGCGGCGGCGCACAGACGCTCTTCGGCAGCCGCGGGTCGGGCTCGTTCCTCGGCAAGCTGACCGGTGCGCTGGCTGGGATCTTCATGCTGACCAGCCTGACGCTCGCCTTCTTCACCCAGCAGCATACCGGCTCGGTGGTGGAGCGGGCGGTCACAAGCGTGCCGACACAGCCCGGGCCGGTGAAGCGGCCGATTCCGATCCCGAACGGCGCGGCGGGGCACATGGGGCAGGGCAAGGCTGCAGACGGGAAGCGCACCGGAGGCACGACCCCGGCCCAGGAGCTTCCCCCCGCCGAGTGACCACAACAGGCCACAGCGGGTGGCGGCGGTGCCACGCAATGTGTCGCGCGTTCGGAGCGGATCGAGGGAACAGAATTCACAAGCCGATGTGGTGGAATTGGTAGACACGCCATCTTGAGGGGGTGGTGGGGAAACCCGTGCTGGTTCGACTCCAGTCATCGGCACCATATCGCTGTCCGGCAGCGTCCGAGAGAGGCTCGCAAGTATAAAGCTTGCGGGCCTTTTTCTTTGATTGTTCGTCCGATATCGTCTAAGCCAACCCGGTGAAATCCCATCCGTCCGCCATCATCCGGAAGCACCCGCAGGGTGAAACTTGCAGGCGTCGTTCCGGTCTATGCGGCTACTCCGAGGCCTCCTGCTTGAGCCGGGCGAGGAAGAGCAGCGCATCGATCGGCCGCATCCGCTCGGGATCGCAGCCGTCGATCTGCTCCTTGAGCCGACGCAGGCGCAACAGCTCCCGCTCCTGCTTGCGCCGCTCGGCCGCGACGAAGAGGCTCGGCTGATCCGCCTCCGCCTCCATCCGCAGCTCCGCCTCGTGTTCCAGCGCAAACAGCCGCATCTCCGCCTGCTTGACCACATGGGGCGGCAGACCGGCCAGCCGGGCGACGGCGATGCCGTAGGAGCGGTCGGCCGCCCGCTCTTCCACTGCGTGCATGAAGATCACCTCACCCTCCCACTCGCGCACCTTGACCGAGGCATTGAAGGCGGCGCGGCAGTCGTTGGGCAGGGTGGTCAGCTCGTGGTAGTGGGTGGCGAACAGGGTCAGCACATCGCGGCTGGTGGCCAGCGACTCGGCCACCGCCCAGGCGATGGCCAGGCCGTCGCGCGTGCTGGTGCCGCGCCCGATCTCGTCGACGATGACCAGCGCCCGCGGACGCAGTTTATTGAGGATGCGCGCGGTCTCGATCATCTCGACCATGAAGGTGGAGCGCCCGCTGGCCAGATCGTCGCCGGCGCCGATGCGGGTGAAGAGCTGGCGGATCAACGGGATCTCCGCCTCCTCCGCAGGTACGAAGCAGCCGGCGTGGGCGAGCCAGACCGCCCAGGCCACCTGCCGCATGTAGGTCGACTTGCCCCCCATGTTCGGCCCGGTGAGCAGCATGAAGCGGCGGTGCTCCATATCCATGCGGCAGTCGTTGGCCACGAAGGGACCATCCCCCCCGACCATCCGCTCCACCACCGGATGGCGCCCGCCGATGATGCGCAGCGTACCGCCGTCATGCATGCGCGGCCGACAGTAGCCGTAGTCGCGGGCGACGGTGGCGAAACAGACCAACAGATCGAGGGTCGCCACCGCAGCGGCGGCGCGCTGGATCGCCTGCCCGTGCCGCGCGATGTGCCGGGCGATCTCCCCGATCAACTCCTGCTCGCGGGCGGCGGCCGCCTCACGGGCGCCGAGGATCTCGCGCTCGTAGTCGTGCAGCGCATCGGTGATGTAGCGCTCGGCGTGGACCAGTGTCTGCTTGCGCACGTAGTCGGGCGGCACCGACGCCGCCTGCGCCCTGGAAACCTCGATGAAGTAGCCGAAGACCTTGTTGTACTTCACCCGCAGGTTGGCGATGCCTGTACGTTCGCGCTGCTGCTGCTCATAGTCGGCCAGCCAGGAGTCGGCGTTGCGCGATGCGGCGCGCAGCCGGTCCAGCTCCTCGTCAAAGCCCTCGCGCACCACGCCGCCGTCGCGCAGCAGCGCCGGCGGGGCATCGGCGATCGCCCGCTGCAGATGGTCGGCCAGCGCCTCCAACCCGAGGCAGGCGCTGCGCAGCCCGGTGAAGAGCCCGCCGCGATCGACCAGTTCCGCCGCCAGATCGGGCAGCAGTTCCAAGCTGTCGGCCATGCCGCGAAAATCACGCGGATAGGCTCGTCCCAGCGCGATGCGCGCCAGCATCCGCTCCATGTCGCGCACTCCGGCCAGCCGCCCACGCAACCGCTCGGCGGTCTCGAAATCGTCGACCAGACTCGCCACCGCCGCATGGCGCCGTTCGATCTCCTCCAGATCGCACAACGGGCGGTCGAGCCAGTCGCGCAACAGCCGGGCTCCCATCGGGGTGACCGTCCGGTCGAGCACCGCGATCAGGCTCCCCTGGCGCCGGCCGGAGAGGGTGGCGTGCAGTTCGAGATTGCGCCTGCTGCCGGCATCGATCTGCAGATAGCGCCCCTCCTCCTCGTGGTAGACCGGCAGTTGCAGGTGGGGCAGCGCGGCGCGTTGGGTCTGCTGCAGGTAGACCAGCACCGCCCCGACCGCCGCGGCCACCTGCGGCACGCCATCGAGATTGAGCGCATCGAAGTCCGCCACCCCGAAGAGTTCGCGCAGCCGCTCGGCGGCCACCTGCGGCTGGAAGCTCCAGTCGCCGGGGCGGGTCACACCACAGCCGCAGGAGTACTCATCGTCGTTGCGCAACAGCAGCTCGGCCGGACGCGCCACGGCCAGCGCCTCATCGAGCGCCGATGCGCCTTCACCGGCGAAGAGGCGCCAACCGCCGGTGGAGAGATCGACCGCCGCCACCCCCCACCGCTCCCCGTCGTCGTCGCGGACCAGCGCCGCCAACGCCCGCCGTTCCGAACGGTCGAGCAACCCCGACTCGGTCAGGGTGCCCGGCGTGATGATGCGCACCACCTCCCGCCGCACCGGACCGGATCGCCCGTCGGGCGGCTCCATCTGCTCGCAGATCGCCACCCGCTCGCCAGCGGCGACCAGCCGCGCCAGGTACCCCTCGGCCTGATGCCACGGCACCCCGGCCATCGGAATATCCTTGCCGTCCGACTTGCCCCGCCTGGTCAGGGCGATGTCGAGCAGGCGCGACGCCTTGACCGCGTCGTCGAAGAACATCTCGTAGAAGTCGCCCATGCGGTAGAAGAGGATGCAGTCGGGGTGCTCCGCCTTGATGGCGAGATACTGGCGCATCACCGGCGTGTGGCCGGCGAAACGCGCGTCGGTGGAGCCGCCCCCCTTCGTGCCGTCGCTCACTTGCGCCAGAACTCCGGCATCAGCAGGGCGAAGAAGCTGAAAATCTCCAGCCGCCCGAGGATCATGGCGAACATCAACGCCGCCTTGGCGCCGTCGGGCAGCGCCAGATAGTTGGAGGCCGGGCCGACCGCGCCGAAGCCGGGGCCGGTATTGGTGATGCAGGCGGCCGATGCGGCAAACGCGGTCAGCATGTCGACCCCGCAGGCGGCAACAAGGATCGCCACCACGAAGAAGCAGAAGATGTAGAGCACGAAGAAGCCCCACAGGCTCTGCATCACCGGCATGGAGAGGCTCGATTCCCCAAGCTTGACGTGGATCACCCCGTGGGGGTGGATCAGCCGCCGCACCTCACGCAGCCCCTGACGAAAGAGCAACAGCACCCGCACCACCTTCATCCCGCCGCCGGTCGATCCGGCGCATGCGCCGACGAACATCGCAGCCAACAGCAGCATCCCCACCCCGGGCGACCAGGCGCTGTAGTCGCTCACCGCAAAGCCGGTGGTGGTGGCGATCGAGACCACGTTGAAGAGCACATCCCCCCAGGCGACCTCCGGCCGGTCGAGCACCAGCAGCGAAACCAGCGCCACCAGCAGCAGCAGCCATTTGCCATA
Organism: Zetaproteobacteria bacterium; assembly: GCA_003696765.1. Taxonomy (NCBI): domain Bacteria; kingdom Pseudomonadati; phylum Pseudomonadota; class Candidatius Mariprofundia; species Zetaproteobacteria bacterium. Next base: position 10,401 of record RFFX01000007.1, read on the forward strand.
GACGCGGAACTCGTCGTCCTCCAGATAGATGCGCGGGGAGAAACCGTTACGCACGGCGGCGAAGTGGAGCGTGAAGTTGATTCCGGCCAGCAGCATGAACAGCACGATGAGCCCGCGAATGAGCGGGGAATGGAAATAGCCGATGCTGGCGTCGTGGGTGGAGAAGCCGCCGATGGCCACGGTGCACATGGCGTGGTTGACCGCATCGAACGGCCCCATGCCGGCCAGCCAGAGGGCGAGCGCGGTCACCGCGGTCATGGCGATGTAGAGATACCAGAGGATCTTCGCCGTCTCGGTCACCCGCGCGGTCAGCTTGTCCTTGGTCGGCCCAGGCACCTCGGCGCGGAAGAGCTGCATGCCGCCCACCCCGAGCAGCGGCATCACCGCGACCGCCAGCACGATGATCCCCATCCCGCCGGCCCACTCCTGCAGCGACCGCCAGAAGAGGATGCTGCGCGGCAGATGGTCCAGACCGACCAGTACGGTCGCTCCGGTGGTGGTCAGGCCCGAGGTCGATTCGAACAGGCCGTTGATCACGCTGTGGCACACCCCGGTGGTCCAGAAGGGGACCGCGCCGAAGAGCGACAGCTCCACCCAGGCGAGCGCGACGATGAGAAAGCCGTCCTTGTGCGACACCTGCTGCGGGGCGCCGCCGCCGACGCGCTGCATGATCAACCCGAGCAGACAGACGATGGAGCCGGCGAGGACGAAATGGTAGCCGTGGCCGGAGTGGTCGTAGACGGCGATGGCCGCCGGCAGCACCATCACCAGTCCGAAACAGGAGGTCAGCACCCCCAGCGTCCACAACACCCCCCGCGGATGCACCGGCTAGAAGAATTCCAGATGGACTTCGAACAGCCGCTCCACCTGTGCCAACGAAGCCCGGCGGGTGACCACCACCACATGGTCCCCCGCCTCCACCCGACAGGCGCCGTCGGGGATGATCACCTCCTCCCCGCGTACAACGGCGCCGATGAGGGTGCTCTCCGGCAACCGCAAGGCGGCCAGCGGTGCCGAGGTGATCTGCGAGGTCTCCATCGCCTCCGCCTCCAACACCTCGAGCGATCCGTCACCAACGGTGGAGAGGCCGTAGACCCGCCCGCGCCGCACATGACGCAGGATGGAAGCCGCGGTGGTGAAGCGGGGAGAGACCACATTGCTCAGGCCGATCACCTGCAGCAGGCCTCCATAGATGTCCCGGTTGATCAGGGTAACGGTGTGCGGCACCTCGTACTGGCGCGAGATCAGGCTGCTCAGGATGTTGACCTCGTCGTCGTTGGTCAGTGCCAGGAAGTCGTCCATCTGGCGAATCGCCTCCTCCTCGAGCAACGACCGGTCCAGCGCATCCCCCTGGATCACCGTCCCCCGATCGAGATGTTCGGCCAGCCATTCGCTGCGCTCATGGTTGTGTTCGATCACCTTCACATGGGCACCGAGACGCAACAGGGAGCGCGCCACCTGAAAACCGATGTTTCCACCGCCGACCACCATCACATTCCGCTCGGTCTGTTTGCATACGTCCAGCCCGACCACGGCCATGAAGCGATCGACGTGCTTGCGCTCCACCGCCGCATAGATGGTATCGCCGACCAGCAAGACGCTGCCGGCACCGGGAACGCGCCACACGCCGTTGTGCTCATGGGCGACGATGTTGAGCGGCAGGGAGGAGGGAACCACCTCGGCCAGATTGCCCACGGCCATCCCCACCAGATCGCTCTTCGGCGGAATCCGCACCCCGACGAGCGAGATGCGCCCGTCGGCGAACTCCTGCATGTCGACGGCATCGGAGACCAGGAAGCGCCGGACCACCGCCTTGGCCGCCTCCTTCTCCGGCGAGATGACCAGATCGATCGGCAGATCATCCCGACCAAACAGTTGGTTTGCATGCTCCATGTAGTCGTGGTTGCGGATACGGGCCATCTTGGTGGTCACCTGGAAGAGGGAGTGGGCCACCTGACAGGCCAGCATGTTGACCTCATCGACGGCGGTGGCGGCGATCAGCAGCTCGGCGTCGGCCGCCCCCGCCCGGCGCAGAATCGAAGGCTGGGCGGCATTGCCCAGCACCGTCTGCACATCCATGTTGTCCGCCACCCGCTGCAACCGCTCCTCGTTGTTGTCCACCACCGAGACGTTGTTGCCGTCGACCGCAAGCCGCTGGGCGATGTTGTAGCCCACCTCCCCCGCACCGAGGATGACGATGTTCATGACCCCGACTCCTCACGTTCGATGCCGAGCGCGCGGATCTTGCGGTGGAGCTGGCTGCGCTCCATCCCGATGGCCTGAGCGGTCCGGCTGATGTTCCAGTCATGGGCGATCAGGCTGCGCCGCAGGAAATCGCGCTCGAAGCGGGCCCTGGCCGCAGCGAAGCTCATCCCCTCCTCCACCGGCGGAGCCGCCGCACCACTCGCCCCGCCGCCGACGGCCACCGGCGGAAGGTTGGCGATGCCGAACGGCGCCCCATCGGGCAACGCCTCGGCATGGAGCAGCTGACAGCGCTCGATGTAGTTGCGCAGCTCGCGCAGGTTCCCCGGCCAGCGGTAGCGGGAGAGCCGTTCGAGCGCTTCGGCATCGAACGAAACCGGCCGGCGTACCCCCAGCTCACGCGCCACGCCGCGGGCGAGCTCCTCGATCAGCATGGGGATATCCTCGCGCCGCTGACAGAGCTCCGGCAAGCGGATCACCGTCTCGCGGATCCGGGCGAATAGATCCTCGCGCAGACGGGTGGCGAGCTCCTCCTCGCTGAGGACGCTGCCCATCACGAAACGGACGTCGAAGCGGATCCGGCGCACACCGCCAACCGGCGTGTAGTGCTGCGCATCGAGCAGGCGCAGCAGCAGCGCCTGCGCCGCACCATCCAGCTCGGCCACTTCGTCGATGTAGATCGAGCCCCCATCGGCGGTGGCAAGCCTCCCCTGCACCTCTTCATCGCGGTCAATCCCGAGCAACATCGCCTCAAACCTACCGGGCGGTATGGATGCGGTCCCCAGCTCACACCAGGCATCGCGGGGGCGGCCGGAGAGACGGTGGAGCATCCGTGCGGCCAGTGTCTTGCCCGATCCGTGGGCACCGAGCAGCAGCACCGGCCGGCGGCTGCGGGCTATCTGTGCGATCCGCCGGCGCACCTCTTCGATCCGGGGGTGGGAGCCGATCAACGCACTCGGGCGTTCCGGCTCCTGATCCCGAAGCTTGCGGTTCTGCCGCTGCAGCTTCTGCTTCTCGATGGCGTTGCGCACCAGGATGAGCAGCCGGTCGGAGGAGAGCGGCTTCTCCACGAAGTCGAACGCCCCCTGCCGGGTCGCCTTGACGGCGGTATCGATGGTGGCGTGGCCGGACATCATGATCACCGGCAGCGCAGGATCAATCCGGCGGATACGGGCCAGCGTCTCCAATCCGTCGATCCCAGGCATCCAGATATCGAGCAGGACACAGGCGAAGGGATGCTTACGCAGCTTGGCGACCGCCTCCTCGCCGGAAGCGGCCGTCGTCACCAGGTAGCCCTCATCCTCGAACAGGCCACGCAGGGCGTCGCGAATCGCCTGCTCGTCATCTACGATCAGTATACCGCCATTCACCTTCGCATCACCATCGACGATTCCATCGCAACACACCCACCCATGATCGAATCGCACCAAATCCGTCCGTGGACGTTCTCGCCCGACGGCGATCGAAGGGCGTAGTCTTCGATCGCCTTACAGTCGGTTGCATACCAACCTCCGGATTTGCGCGACCATCCTGGTCGCGAATGCCGACTTCTTGCGAAGTCGTCATTCCTGATCGAATCGCAAAAAGTCCGTCCGTGGACTTTTTGCTTGACGGGGCTCGAAGAGCGCGGTCTTCGATCCCCTTACAAATCCGTCGGTTGCATACCAACCTCCGGATTTGCGCGACCATCCTGGTCGCGAATGCCGACTTCTTGCGAAGTCGTCATTCCTCTACCTCGGGCAAGCGCATGCAGAGCTCGGTCGGGTGGCAGCGCGAGGCGACGAAGAGCGTACCGCCGTGATCCTCGGCGATCCTGCGGGCGATGGCCAACCCCAACCCCGACCCATCCTCCTTGGAAGAGAAATAGGGCTCGAACAGCCGGTCGAGCATCTCCTCCGGAATCCCCTCCCCCTCATCGCATACGTGGAACTCCACCGCCCCATCCTCCCGCCGTAAGAACAAACGGACCGACTGGTCTTCATTGGAGGCGGCCAGGGCGTTGTCGATCAGGTTGATCAACACCTGCTTGAGTTGATCGACATCGCAGACCCACGGCACCGCCCCCTCGGGGATCTCCACCTCCACCCGCCCGTAGGGGCGATAGAGCCGGGCCATCTCCAGCAGCAGTTCGCGCAGGTCCGACGGGGCGAGGCGGGGCTGCGGCAGGCGGGCCATGGTGGAGAAGTCGGAGATCAACCGCTGCAGCCGCTCCACCTGGGTGATGATCGATCCGGTGCATTCGAGGAAGATGTCCTCGCGGTCGACCTGGCTACGGAACCGGCGCCGCAGCCGCTCGGCGGCCAGCTTGATCGGGGTGAGCGGATTCTTGATCTCATGGGCCAGGCGTCGTGCCACCTCGGCCCAAGCCTGATGGCGCTGGGCCATGGCCAGGGCGCTGACATCGTCGATCACCAGCAGATAACGCCCACGGCCGTTGCCGTCCGGCGCCCCCTCGCGGAAGAGCGTGACACCTCGGGCGAGCAACTGGCGCCCGCTGCCATCCTGCAGTTCGAGGGTGCGCTGCAGACTGCCACTGCTGCAGCCGCGCAGCTCGTCGAAGAAGGCGGTCAACGGGGCGATCGCCCCCCGCCTCTCCAGCGAAGCCCCTCCATCCTCAGGCAGGTCGAACATCTCCACCGCGGCCCGGTTGTGCAGCCGCACGCTGCCATCCTCCCCGACGATGAAGACCGCCGCCTGCAGGTTCTCCAGCAACGACTCCAGCACCTGCTGCCGCTGTCGGCTGGTGGCCAGCGCAGCGTCGGCACGGCGGCGGGCGCTCTCCAGCGCGGCGATGTTCTCCCGCAAGGTCGCCGCCATGGTGTTGAACGACTCCGACAGCGAGCCGAGCTCGTCGTCGGGCAGCGTGCGCAGGGTCACATCGAGATTGCCCGAAGCCATCTGACGGAAGCCTGTGGCCAACTCCTCCACCGGCCGGGTGATTCGGCGGGCGAAGAGGGTGGCCACCCAGGCGGCGACCAGCGTGAGCAGCAGGGTCACCATCAACATGGCGTGGGCGAAGGTGCGACCGATCCGGTCCCGCTTGCGCTCGAGCGCCCGATACTTCTTGTAATCGGCCTCGATCGCCCGCGCGTTGCGCACCACATCCCCGGGCAGACGCACCGTGGCGCGAAGCAAACCGACGATCACCCCGTGCGCCCAGAGCGGGGCATAGCCGACGATGGCATCGCCGTCGTGAAGCCGCTCCAGCCGGGTGCTGATTTTTCCCAGATGGAGGGCAATCCTTGCCTGGTCGTCCAGCGCGGGCGGGGCGAGCAGCGAGAGGCCATGCGCCCGGACCTCGGTGATCATCCGCTCATCGGGATCGAACACCTGCAGGCTCTCCCAGCCGTGCTGGCGCAATAGGGCCGTCAGCCGCAAATTGAAGTCGGCGAACGAAACCGGCAACGAGGCGGCGAGCGACCGGAGCCGACCGTCGGAGGCGACCAGTTGCAGCCCCTGCTGCATGTCGTTCTCCACCCGGGAATAGAAGCCCTGACCGAGCTGGAGGGCGCGGTCGAGCAAGGCGCTGATTCCGACGTTGAACCAGGAAGATATCGCTAAACCGACCATCTGGTTTGCTGCGAACTGGATCCCGGCCGCCGGCACCAGCAGCATGGTGACCAGCGCCACCACCAGCTTGGCGCGCAACCGCGAACCGGCCCTGCGCTGCCGCCGGTAGACGAAGGCGTTCCGTACCGCATAGAGCCCCAGCACCAGCACCACGAGGATGAGCAGCAGGGTGTCGATCCAGGCGATGGCGTGGTCGTCGGGCTGCGGCCAGAGGAGCACGATCAGCCACACCAGCCCCCCAGCGGCAAACAGCGGCAACCAGCGTGCCCACGAGATCCCAGCCGCCCACCGGACCATCACAGCCCTGCCGGCAACATGAAGCGGCCGACCGCCACGGTCTTGCCGAAGTCGACCCAGCGCTGCCACCAGGCCAGCGCTCCCTCCCCCTCGTGCATGTGCAGCTTCAACCGCACCTCATAGTCGGCGCCGCGCTCCAGCAACGCCCGGTCGATCAGCGGGAACCGCTCCAGACGGGTTAGGAAACCGACCGCCCGGTCCAGGTCCATGGTCTCGATCTGCACCCCGGAAGCGGCGTCGAGCAGCACCCAGCGGCGTGAGATCAGATCGCTCTTGACCACCCGGGTGACCTCCACCTCGCCGGCATCCTCGTCGAACCAGAACTCCCGGACCCGGGCGATGGAGAAGACCCAACGCACGGTGATGCTCGCCCCCTGCCCGAGCATGGCCCGCAACCGCGCCGTATCCCCCACCGGACCGACCGTACAGCGGACCACGCGAGGCCCGACCTCCAGCATGATCCGCTGCCGCTCCGCTCCCCGGCCGGGCGACATCGCCCCGGAAAGGGAGGGGGCGGAGAGGATCGACAGCAGCAACAACCCGATGGCGATGGCGCGATTCATGCTAGGAGCTCTGCTGCCGGCTGCCGAGGCATCAAGCCGGCGACGATTTCGGCGATGAACCAAACCACAGAACACGACGATACCACGACAAGGAGGGTCGATCATGAACATGCAACGTGCTCAAGCCATTGCCTCCTCCATCTCCGGAGAGGATCTCTCGGTCGAGGCGATCTCCGGCGGGTTGCTGGTCCGCCACCGCGGCCGATCCGCCTATTTCGTCCGCGAGGCCTGCTTCTGGCCCTTCATCTACAAGATCGCCGGAGTGACTACGCAACCCGGCGATTGAGCCGGAGCTCCAGCCATCGAACTCCGACTTCCTCTTCCTGCGAAGCCGTCATTCGATGGTTTCGCAAGACACCCTCATCCCGGCCACGGACAGCCG
>RFFX01000008.1 GCA_003696765.1 Zetaproteobacteria bacterium
GCAGCCGCTCGATCAGGTTGCGCCCCGGGCCGTAGATGCCGCTGATGCGGAAGAGTTCCACCGGCGCGCCGCTGCCGCGCCAAGCGCGCTCCGCCTCCAACCGCGCCGCGCCGCGTCCGTCGACGGCGAGGTTGGTGGAGGCCTCGTCGACCCATCCCCCCGCCGCATCCCCGTAGACACCGGTCGAGGAGAGGTAGCCGGCCCAGCGCAGGCGCGGCATGGAGGCGACCAGACGATCCACCCAGCGCAACTGCGGCGCCCGCCACCCCTGCGCCGTCCGCTCCAGCGGGATGGAGTCGATCACCGCCTCACAGTCGGCCAGCACACCCGGCGCCAGCGCCTCCGGCCCCTGCGCCGCCACCGCAATCCCCACGGCCCGCAGCCGCTCCGCCCGCACCGCATCGCGGGTGGTGGCCGCCACCCGCACGCCTGCCTGCGTCAGGCGCCGCGCCAGCCGAAGGCCGACATAACCGCAGCCGAGGATCAACAGGGTTGCAGGAAGGCGGTCCAGCTAGTTCCGCCCCATGCGCATCTCGAAATCCTCCGGGAAGACGGCGTTGGCGTAGGCATCCTCGTAGGAAACCACCCCATCCTCGACCAGCATCTGCAGGTGCTGGTCGAAGCTCTGGGTACCGTAGATGCGATGCCCCTCCTCCAGTGCGCGCGGGATCTCCTGCGCCTTCTCCTCCCAATCGAGGATGAACTGGCGGATCACCGCGTTGGCGATCAGGATCTCCATCGCCGCCACCCGCCCCTTGCCGCTCTTGCGCGGCAGAAGCTTCTGCACGATGATCGCCCGCAGGCTCTCGGCCATCCGCTCGATGAAGGCGTGCTGCTCCTCCGGCGGAAATGCCCCCATCATCCGCTGGATGGTGCCGATCGCCGTGGTGGCGTGGACGGTGGCGGCGACCAGGTGGCCGGTCTCGGCGGCGGTCAGGGCCAGCTGGATCACATTCTTCTCCCGCACCTCACCAGCCAGAATAATGTCCGGCGCCTCGCGCAGGCAGTCGTTCAGCCCCTGCTCGTAGCTGACCAGATCGGTCCCCACCTCGCGCTGGGTCACCGTCCCCGGACAGTCGAAGGGATAGCGGAACTCGATCGGATCCTCCAGCGTCACCACATGGACGGGACGTCGTTGGATCACCCGGTAGAGCATCGCCGCCAGGGTGGTCGACTTGCCCGAGCCGGTCGCCCCGCCGACCAGGATCAGACCGTTGCGGTTGTCGGCGATCTCGTTGAGCACCGGCGGCAGCTGCATCTTCTCGAAGTTGGGGATCTCCTGCGGAATGCGGCGGGCGACGATGCCGTAGCTTCGGGCGGTGGCCATGGCGTGGATGCGGAAATGGCTCACGTTCTCCAGCGAATACTGGCAGTCGATGTTGTGCGACCCCTCCACCTTGGGCGGATTGGGCAGCTTGCGTACCAGATGCTCGATCATCTCCACCACCTGGTCGTGGGTCGGGGGGGGCACCTTCTCCGGCGGAATGCTCACCACCCGGCCGTCCAGCTTCATGCGGATACGATCGCCGGTCTTGACGATCAGGTCGGAGCCGTTGTTCTTATGCAACAGCAGCAGCAGTTGATCGATCAGATGCCAGTCGTCAGCCATGATGGAATCGCAAAACGTCCCTCCGTGGACGTTTTGGCTTCACGGGAATCGAAGAGCGCGTCTTCGATTCCCTCACAAGTCCATCGGTTGCATGCGCAACCTCCGGATTTGCGCGACCGTCCTGGTCGCGTGTGACGGCTTCTTGCGAGGCCGTCGCCTCAAATCGACAGCTTCGGGGCGTCATCCCCCTCGCCCTTCTCCAGCAGTTTGTCGGCCACGCTCTTGCCGTCGCCGTCGCCCGACGCCTCCAGCCGGGCCATCTTCATCTTCAGCCGGAGATCGTTGGGCGAATCGGAGTTGCGCAGCGCCTCCGTCTCGCTGATCCTCCCCTCACGCCACAGCTTGAGCAGCGCCTGATCGAAGGTGACCATGCCGTACTGCTCGCCGCCGGCGGCCATCGCCTCCTTGATCTCGCCCACCTCCCCCTTGAGGATCAGATCGGCGATGCGCGGCGTGTTGATCAAGATCTCGATCGCCGCCGCCCGCTTGCCGTCGACCGTCCGCACCAGCCGCTGGGAGAGGATGGCGCGCAGGTTGAGCGCCAGGTTCATGTAGACCTGCTGATGCTTCTCCTCGGGAAAGAAGTTGATGATGCGATCGATGGCCTGATTGGCGTTGTTGGCATGGAGCGTGGCCATGGCCAGATGGCCGGTCTCGGCGAACTCGATCGCCTGCTCCATCGTCTCCGCCTCGCGGATCTCGCCGAGCAGGATCACGTCCGGCGCCTGACGCAGGGTGTTTTTGAGCGCCGCATGAAAGGAGAGGGTGTCGGTCCCCACCTCGCGCTGGGTGATGACACACTTCTTGTGCTGGTGGACATACTCCACCGGATCCTCGATGGTGATGATGTGGCCGGCCTGATGGGAGTTGCGCCAGTCGATCATCGCCGCCAGCGAGGTCGACTTCCCGGAACCGGTGCCACCGACCATGATCACCAGTCCGCGCGCGCTCATGGCGATATCCTTGAACACCTCCGGCAGGTTGAGCTCGTCGATGGTCATGATGGTGGTGGCGATCTTGCGGATCACCATGCCGATCGCCCCCATCTGACGGAAGATGTTGACACGGAAACGGCCGATACCGGGGTAGGAGAGCGAGAGATTCATCTCCATCTCGCTGGAGAAGCGGGCCTTCTGCTTGCCGCTCATCACCGAGTTGGCCAGCTGCTCGGTATCGACCGGACTCAGGTCGTGGTCGCCGACCCGCTGCACCCCCCCCTTGACCCGGTAGCCCGGCGGCATGCCGGCGGTGACGTAGAGGTCGGAGGCATCGAGCTCGACCATGATCTTCAACAGTTTGCGGATGCTCAGCCTTTGTGGTTCTTCTATCGCCATATCCAGGAATCAGACCGCAAAACCATAGCTTGCCTGCGCAAGCCCCCGTTTTGCGCAGCCCTCCATGGCCGCAATGCCGACCCTCTGCACGAGGACGGCACGATCGGGCGGCAAACCCTCCCTTCGTGGACCCCCGCACCTGCCCGTGCAACCCCGATCGATGATGGAATCACAAAAAGTCCGTCCGTGGACGTTGTGGCTTCACGGCAATCGAAGAGCGCGGTCTTCGATTGCCTTACAAAACAGCCGCTTGCATGCGCACGCCCCCGTTTTGCGCGGCACGCCAACGCCGCGACGATGGTATCGCAAGAAACCATCATCGATCAGCCGCCGAAGAGCTTCTTGTTCTGGGCCTTCTCCAGCGCCGCCTGCTTGGTGATCTTGCGCTTGGCCAGCAGCTCCTGCAGGCACATGTCCAGCGTCTGCATCCCCTCGCGCTGGCCGGTCTGCATCACGCTGACCAACTGCGGCAGCTTGTTCTCACGGATGATGTTGCGCACCGCAGGGGTACCGATCAGGATCTCGTGGGCCGCCACCCGCCCCTTGCCGTCGGCGGTGCGCAGCAGCGTCTGCGAGATCACCGCCCGAAGCGACTCGGAGAGCATCGCCCGCACCATATCCTTCTCCGCGGCGGGGAAGACGTCGATGATGCGGTCCATCGTCTTCGGCGCGGAGGAGGTGTGCAGCGTGCCGAAGACCATGTGGCCGGTCTCCGCCGCGGACAGCGCCAGACTGATCGTCTCCAGATCGCGCATCTCACCGACCAGGATGACGTCGGGATCCTCACGCAGCGCCCCCTTGAGCGCATTGGCGAACGACTTGGTGTGCGGCCCGACCTCGCGCTGGCTGATCAGACAGTTCTTGGTCTTGTGGACGAACTCGATCGGATCCTCGATGGTCAGGATGTGCCCCTTGTCGTTCTCGTTGCGGTGGTTGATCATCGCCGCCAGGGTGGTCGACTTGCCCGAACCGGTCGGACCGGTCACCAGGCAGATGCCGCGCGGCGCCATGGCCAGCTCCTTGAAGATGGGCGGGCACTTGAGCTGCTCCAGCGTCAGCACCTCGGTGGGGATGGTGCGGAAGACCGCCGACATGCCGCGGTGCTGCCAGAAGGTGTTGACGCGGAAGCGGGCGATGTCGCCCAGCGCGAAGGAGAAGTCGAGCTCCAGCTCCTCCTCGAAGGTCTTGCGCTGGTTGTCGTTCATGATGTCGTAGACCATGGTCTGCACTTCCCGGTTCTCCAGCGGCGGCACCTTGATCCGGGTCATCTCGCCATGGATGCGGATCATCGGCGGCTCGCCGGCCGAGATGTGCAGGTCCGACGCCCCGTTCTTGACCGAAAAGGCAAGCAGTTCAGAGATATCCATGATCAGACCGCAAAAACTCCGTCCATGGACTTTTTGCTCGACGGGGATCGAAGAACGATGTCTTCGATCCCCGTACAAATCAATCGCTTACCTTACGCAAGCCCTTGATTTGCGCAGCCCTCCGTGGCCGCGATGATGGAATCACAACACGTCCCTCCATGGACATCTCGCGCGAACACCGATACGCATCACGACCGACCGCCGAACCCGGCCTCCTTGGAGCATCCCCGAACGGCGGGCGCGGCGCCCCGCCGAGCCAAACTACCCCTCGGCGGCAGCGGCGCAACCCTGCCGCGCCTCCTCTTCGAGCCGGGTGACCTCGACACGGTTGCGCCCCCCCTCCTTGGCCCGATAGAGCATCCGGTCGGCGGCGTCGATCAGCCGCTGCGGTTCGCACGCCACCCCCGCCGGCAGCGCGCAGACGCCGATGCTCACCGTCACCGGAATCACCCCGGCGGAGCTGTCCACCGGTGCCGCGGCCACCGACGAGCGCAGCCGCTCGGCCAACTGCCGGGCATCCCCGGCGTCGTCCCCCGGAAAGAGGAGCAGAAACTCCTCGCCACCGTAGCGGCCGATCCGGTCGTAGCTGCGCAGGCAACCGCGCAGCCGCCGCGCGGTCTCGCGCAACACCTCGTCGCCGGCCAGATGGCCGTAGGTGTCGTTCACCTTCTTGAAGAAGTCGATGTCGAGCATGGCCAGGGCCAGCGGCCGCCCCTCACGCCAGGCGCGGTCGAGCTCGTGGCGGAGCATGCGCTCGATCTCGCGCCGGTTGTCGACACCGGTCAACGCATCGGTCTTCGCCTCGCGGGCGAGGCGGTCGCGTGCATCGAGCAGCTGCTGCTGCAGCGCCAGGATGCGCCGGCCGGCGCGCAGCCGCACCTGCAGCTCCGCCTTGTGGCACGGCTTGATCAGATAGTCGTCCGCACCAGCCTCCAAGCCGGCGACCACATCCTCGGGATCGTCGCGGGCGGAGAGCAGCAGGGTGTAGAAATAGCCGCTCTGCGCATCCTCCTCGCCGCGCAGCCGGCGGATGATCTCCACACCATCCATCCCCGGCATCATCCAGTCGAGCAACAGCAGGTGGGGCGCGTCCGGCCGGTGGATCGCACGCCACGCCTCCGCCCCGTCGTTGCAGACCACAACACGGTACCCGAACTGATCGAGCAGATGGCTCAGCCGCACGCGGGCGGTGGCGTCGTCATCGGCGATCAGGACCGGAAAACGGTACATGGAGGCTCCTTCCCATCGCGGCAATCCCGCACGGTTTCAACCCTAGCGCGGGACGGATGGCCACTCAACGCGGCCGCCGCCACTGCCGCCAGCGCAGCAGTCCGGCGGGGGTAACGCTGCCGATCAGCGCGCCATCGGCGCTGTCCACCACCTGCGCGCCGAGGGCGCGGTAGCGCGCCACCACCACCGGATCGGGAAAGTGGAAACGGTTGTCGCGACCGCTCTGCACGATGGCCAGCTCCGGCCTGAGTCGCCGCAGCAGCGCCGGGGAACTGGAGGTGTGGCTGCCGTGGTGCGGCACCAGCATCACCCGGTGTCGCCCGATTCCCGCCCGCAGCAGCGCCCGCTCCGCCGGCCGTTCGGCATCCCCCGGCAGCAGCATGCGCACCCCACCACCCAGCGCGACCGACAACACCAGCGACAGATTGTTGGGGTTGGCCGCGCGCAGCCCCCGCGGCGGCCACAACACCCGCACGCGATGGCCGGCAAGCAGCCAGCTGTCGCCGCGCGCCACCCAACGGATCACCCCGCCGCGACGGCGCAGAAGCGCTCGCCAACGGCCGGGCCACGCCGCCCGCCTGTTGGCCGGCACATCGGCCAGCAACAGCCGCCCGACCCGGTTGACCCGCCGCAGCAGCGCGCCGATGCCGCCGGCGTGGTCCGACTGCAGATGGCTGACCACCAGATCGTCGATGTGGGTCACCCCCTCCGCCCGCAGCCCCCGGGCCACCACCACTCCGCCGTTGAACCTGCCGCCGCGCCGCCCCGGGGCATCGACCGCCAGCACCGCGCCGCCGGGCAGGCGCAGGGTGGTCGCCGCCCCCTGGCCGACATCCCACACCACCCACTCCGGCGTCGGCACATCCGCCTCGGGCCGGCAGGCGACCCCGGCGAGCAACGCGGCGAGCAGCAACAGCGCCGCCACACGCCGCGCCCGCCACCAGAGCAGGGCCGCCGCCGCCAGCCCCAACACCAGCAACCCCATCCCCCACCACGGCAACGGCGCCACCCACCGCGACGCGGCCGGCAACCGACAGATGGCATCGAGCAGCAGGCTGCCGCCATCGACCCCGACGGCGGCCAGCTGCAACAGCCCGTCGGCGACCGGCGTCCAGCCGAGCAATGCGGCCACCGCGCCGGTCAGCGCCATCGGCAGCACCCACAGCCCGTAGAGCGGCACCAGCAACAGATTGGCCAGCGGCGCGTAGAGCGGCAGGCGGCCGAAGGAGGAGACCACCAGCGGCAAGGTGGCCAGCGACGCCACGCAGCTGACGGCCAATGCGTCGCGCAGGCGGCCGCGCAGCCCGCCTGCGTGCGCCACCCCATCCGACCGCCCCGCCCGCTTCATCCCCCACAGGATCAACGCCGCCACCGAGACGAACGACAGCCAGAGCGAGAGCGAAAAGATGGCCAGAGGATCGAACAGCAGGATCACCACCAGCGCCGCCAGCAGCGTGTTGAGCGGGGAGGCGCGGTGGCGCAGCCACCAGGCCAGGGCAACGGCGACGAGCATCAGCACCGCCCGCCGGGTGGGCAGCGTCCAGCCGGCAAGCGCGGCGTAGGCGACCGCCGCAAACACCCCGCCGAGCAGCGCCAGCCGCCGCACCGGCAGCGCGACGATCCACGCCTCCCGCCGGGTGACCAGCCACCAGACCAACGCGAAGCCCAGGCCGGCGACCATGCCGACATGGAGCCCGGAGATGGCCAGAAGATGGGCGGTGCCGGTGGCCGAGAAACGCTGCCAGGTGGCGTCGTCGATCTGCGCGCGGTCGGCCAGCAGCAGGGCCGACAACACCGCGCGCGCCGGCTTGGATGCAACCGCCGCACTCAGGCGGGTGCGCACCGCGTGGCGCAGGCGGGCAAGCAGCGTCGGCGCATGGACCACCGCCAGCCGCCCGACCGGCACGCCAAGCAGGACCACACCATGCAGCCGGGCGTAGCGGACGAAATCGAAGCCGCCGGGGTTGTGGTGGTTGTAGGGACGATGGAGGCGGAAACAGCCTAAGATGCGGTCGCCGGGAAGGAGGTCGGGGATGCGGCGGCGGCCGTAGAGGTAGCACCAGAGCGCGCCGTCGAGCCGCAGGCCGCCGGCAGCACGCAGATCGCGCAGCAGCAGCCGCTGGCGCACCCCGTTGGACTCCACCGCGGCCACCGTCCCCTGCAGCGCCACACCGGGCACCAGCCAGCGGCGATCGGGATGGGCCAGGCGATCGAGCCCCGCTTGCGCATGAAGCATGATTCCCACCGCCAGCGCGGCGAAAAGCGGGGCAGACGACCGCCGCCGCCAGCCGATCACCCCCAGTGTCACCGCCACCGCCAGCCAGAACGGAACAGGCAGAGACGGCATCAGCGCCACCGCCCCCATCCCGCCCAGCCAGGCGGCGGTCGGGATGAGCAGCGGCAGCCGTCGGGCCGTCGCGACGACGGTCGCTACAGGATCAACTCCACCGGCGTAATGGCGGCGTGCCGCGCCGGCGGCGGCGCAGGCAGCCGAACCAGCTCACCAGCCGGCACGAAACAGTGGGGATGGGCCATCACATCCTCCAGCCAGCGGTCGTCGAACAGCATCAGATCGAGATCGAGGGTGCGCGGCCGCCAGGAACCACCGCTCCGGTCCCGCCCGTGCGCCTGCTCGATCCCCTTGAGCCGACAGGAGAGCCGGTCGGCATCCTCCCCGGTGACCAGCAGTGCGCAGGCGTTGAGAAAATCGGCCGCATCCTCCCCCATGCCGACGGCGGCGGTGCGGTAGACCCGGGAGAAGCGCACCGTCGGCGCAAGGCGGCGCAACGCACGGGCAGCGGCAACCAGATGGCGTTCCGGTTCGATGTTCGAGCCCATACCGACCAGCGCCCGGTGGCGCAGAAACGGTGACCTCACGCCGAGCGCTCGATCACCACCGCCACGTTCTCCGATCCGCGCACCGCGCCCGGCTTGGAGAGCTTCAACCGCAGCCAGGGCACGGAGAACTCGCGCAGCACGATGGCGGCGCACGCCTCGGCCAGCGCTTCGATCAGCCCATAGGAGGAGCCCTCGATGAAGGCGATCAGACGCTTGGCCACCGCCTTGTAGTCGAGCGCGTCGGCGATGTCGTCGCTGGCCGCCGCCCGCGAGATGTCCCAGGCCATCTCCAGATCGAGCCGCACCGTCTGCCGGATCTCGCGCTCCCAGTCGTAGATGCCGATCACCGTGCGCACCTCCAACCCTTCGATCACCACCCGATCCATCTCAACCCCTCCGTTGCCGGGCCGCCTCGTAGAGGGCGATGCCGCAGGCGACCGACACATTGAGCGACTCGACATGGCCGGCCATCGGGATGGCGGCGAGGTGGTCGCACCCCTCGCGCACCAGCCGGCGCAACCCCTCCCCCTCCGAGCCGAGCACCAGCGCCGTCCGGCCGCGCAGGTCGATCTCCTCCAGCATGCGATCGGCCTCGCCGGCCAGGCCGGTGATCCAGAAGCCGGCCTCCCTGAGCCGGTCCAGAGCCCGCCGGAGGTTGGTCACCCGGATCAGGGTGAGATGGGCCAGCGCGCCGCAGGCCGCCTTCTGTACCGCCGGGGAGGCGGGATCGGCCGCATGATCGCGCGGCAACACCACCGCGTCACAGCCCAGCGCCTCGGCCGAACGCAGGCAGGCCCCGAGGTTGTGCGGGTCGGTCACCCCGTCGAGCAGCAGCACCAGCGCCGGCGCCGTTCCGGACTGCTGCAGCCAGCCGGCGAGATCGGATGGCGCCACCGGCCCGACCACCACCGCGGCCACCCCCTGATGGCGTGCCCCGCAGGCAAGCTGCTCCAGCCGACCGCGCGCCACCCGTTCAACCGGCACCCCGGCGGCCCGCGCCTGATCGACGCAGGCAACCAGCCGACGGGAGAGGCGCCCCTCGACCACCAGCAACCGTTCCACCGATCCGCCGCGCAGAGCGTGGAGCACCGGATGGATCCCCACCACCACCTGCTCAGCCATCCACCCGCTCCAACCGCACGGCATCGCCGCGCCCCGCCCCGAGCAGCTCCGCCGCCGAGGCACCACCGGCGGCCACCTCCAAAAGCCCGATGCTGTCGACATACCAGAAGAGCCCGCCGGGTGGCACATCGGAAAAACAACGCGCCCTGGGAATCCGCCGACCGGCGACGACCAAAGCGAACCCACCACCGGCGATCGCATCCCCGGGAATGCCGGTGATCAGATTGCCGAAGCGGTCGACGTCGATCACCTGTGCCAGCAGCGGCGGCCAGTCGTGGCCGACCGGCGGGCCGGAAAGCGGCTCCAGAGCCACCTCCTCCCCGCGCGCCAGCCGGGCGGCCACCGGCGCGAAGAGATCGCGACCGTGGAAAGTGTCCGAACAGCGCTCCGGCCGCCAGCCGATCTCGAACCACTCCGCCTCAGGGCCGGAGGCGGCGGCCATCAGGCCGTTGTCCGGGCCGACGAAGAGGGTGCCGTCGCCACGGCGCGCCACCACCGCCCTGCGCGGCCCACCCACACCGGGATCGACCACACAGAGCCAGACCGCCGGCGCAGGCATAGCGCGGGCGAGCGCCCGCAGGAGCACGCCTGCGGCACGCGGATCACAGCGCGGTGCCTCGTGGGTCAGGTGCACCAGCGCCACCTCCGGCGCCAGCCGCCGACAGACCGTCTCCATCTGACCGACATAATGGCTGCCCGTACCGAAATCGGTGTAACAGATCAGCACGGGCGGACCGGCGATCCCGGAGGGTCACTCCCCATCCGCACCCATCCGGGCCATCTCCCGCCTCAGCTCCTCGTACTCCTGCTCCACACGGCGGAACCATTGCCGGGTCACCTCGGCCTTGAAGCGGAGCCCCTCCGGCGTCAGATAATAGGCATAGGCCCGCTTGTTGTCGCTGGTGGAGAAGTTGTGCACCTTGATCACCCCCTTGCGGATCAGCGCCTTGAGGCAGTAGTTGACCTTGCCGAGGCTCACACCCAGGTCGGAGGCGATCTGACGCTGGCTCGCATCGGGATGTTGCGCCAGTTTCTTCAACAGGCGATAGTGCAGTGCGGGATCGGAGCGGGGCTCGAACATGGGGCACAATGTTCAACCCGTGAACGACCGGGTCAAGCGGCATGAGGGCTGCATCGGCGGAACGTGTGCGAAGGGTCGGGGCCGATGGTTTCGCCAGCGGTCGGCATCGCGGCCGGGAGGGCAGCAATCCGGAGCCTGCCCTTGCAAGCGACGGATGGGTAACGCGATCGACGAGCGCACTTCGATTCCCCTCGAGCAACGGGTCCATGGAGGGGGCTGTTGCGGTCTGATCAGAGGATGCACATCGATACCATCATCCACAGCGTCGCGGTCTGGGCGGTGCCGGTGCTCGCCGCGGTGGTACTGCACGAGGTGGCGCATGGTGCCACCGCCGACCTGCTCGGCGATCCCACCGCCCGCCGCGCCGGACGTCTCACCCTCAACCCCTTCGCCCACATCGACCCGGTCGGCACCGTCGTCATCCCGCTCACCCTGTTGATCATGCAGGCGCCGTTCCTCTTCGGCTGGGCCAAACCGGTACCGGTCGACTTCACCCGCCTCCGGCGCCCCAAGCAGGATATGGTCTGGGTGGCGGCGGCGGGGCCGGCGACCAACCTGCTGCTGGCGCTGGCCTCCACCGCCCTGCTGGCGGCCGCCCCCCACCTGCCGCAGGCGATCGCCCTGCCGCTGGCCGCCTCCTGTCAGGCCTCCATCCTCATCAACCTGGTACTCTGCCTCTTCAACCTGATCCCGCTGCCGCCGCTCGACGGCGGCCGTGTGCTGGTCGGGCTGCTGCCAAACGCATTGGCCGCGCCGCTGGCCCGGCTTGAACCTTTCGGCATGGTCGCCATCATCGCGCTGCTGGTCACCGGCCTGCTGCCGCCGCTGCTCGGCCCGCCGGTGCGTGCGGCGAGCAGGCTGCTGGTGCAGTGGGCGTTAGGAGGATAAAACCATGATGGCTTCGCGAAAAACCATCATCGCGGCGTTGGCGTGCCGCGCAAAACAGGAGCTTGCGCAAGCAACCGACGGATTTGTAAGGGGATCGAAGACCGCGCGCTTCGATCCCCGTCAAGCAAAACGTCCACGGACGGGCTTTTTGCGATTCCATCAAACCATGAAGTCCGATCGAATCGTCGCAGCCATCACGCTCCTGCTGCTCTCCGGCTGTGCCACCACCGGCTTCGACCTCAACCGGCCGGAGCTGGATGGGGCCCGCAAGCTGATCGAGCAGGCGCGTCAGGCTGGTGCCGAGCAGTGCGCCCCCAGGCTGCTGGCACAGGCGCAGGCCGGCATTCTCGCCGCGGCCCACGAGTTGAGCGAAGGAGACGAACACCACTGGGAGCAGAACGGCGACACGCTCGACCAGGCCCTCCGTGCCGCACGGGCGGCGCTGGCCCGCTGCAAGGCGCGCCGTGGTCAACAGCACCACCCCGCCACCGGCCAGAAGGCCGCCACCGCCACCCGACCACTGGCCGTGGTCTACTTCGGCTTCGACCGCGCCACGGCCGGGCACGGCGAGCGTGCGCGGCTGATCCGGTTGCTCCCCAAGCTGCGCCGCCATCGGCTCTCGATCGAAGGACACGCCGACGAGATCGGGCCGGCGGGCTACAACCTGCGGCTGTCGCGCCGCCGTGCCCGCCATGTGGCCGAGCTGCTCAGACGCCACGGCATCGCGGGGGAGGCGATCGCCCGGATCGTCGGCTACGGAGAGACGCGGCCGGCAGATCCCGGCCACAGCCGAGCGGCGCACCGGCGCAACCGGCGGGTGGAGATCCGGCTGATGGAGGCGCCCCCAGCCCCGGACGGCCGCTGACCGCTCAGCCGGCGGCGCGCAGCTCCGCCGGCAGGGTAAACTCGATCCGCTCCTCCGCCGCCTCGAGCTCGGCCACCTCGGAGAAGCCGTGCCTGCGCAGCCAATCGACCACCGCATCCACCAGCACCTCCGGCGCCGACGCCCCGGCGGTGACCCCGACCTGATCGCAGCCGGCGAGCCACTCCGGCCGGATGGCGTCGGCATCGTCGATCAGGTAGCCGCGTGCGCCGTTGCGCTCGGCAACCTCGCGCAGCCGGTTGCTGTTCGACGAGTTGGCCGAGCCGATCACCAGCACCACCGGACAGCAGGCGGCGAGCCGTTTGACCGCCTGCTGCCGATTGCTGGTGGCGTAGCAGATATCCTCCTTCTTCGGCGCGGCGATGTGGGGAAAGCGGCGTGCAAGCGCCGTGATGATCGCGCGGGTATCATCCACGCTGAGCGTGGTCTGGGTGACATACGCCAGCGGCTCCTCCGGCGCGAAGGGGAGCGCCTCCACATCCTCCTCCCCCTCGATCAGCACCACCGCACCCGCGTCCACCTGCCCCATCGCCCCCTCCACCTCGGGATGGCCGCGATGACCGATGAGGACCACCCGACGACCGGCGGCGACATGGCGCTTGATCTCCCGGTGGACCTTGGTGACCAGCGGGCAGGTGGCGTCGATCACCTGCAATCCCGTCCGCTCGGCCTGCTCCTCCACCGCGCGACTCACCCCATGGGCGGAGAAGATGACCACCGACCCCGCCGGCACCTGATCGAGCTCCTCGACGAAGACCGCCCCCATACGCCGCAACCGCGCCACCACATGGCGGTTGTGGACGATCTCGTGGCGTACGAAGACCGGCGCCCCGAAGCGCGCCAGCGCCTGCTCCACCACCTCGATCGCCCGATCGACCCCGGCGCAGAAGCCGCGCGGATTGGCCAACAGGACGCGCCGCCGGGGCGCCGCTCCAGCCTCGCTGCCGGCTTCCGGCGCAACCGTCACCACTTCCCCTCGGTGATCCCGGCGCGCTCCTCCTCCACCTCGCGGGTGAAAGCCTCCTGACAGAGGGCGATGGCCACGAGCAACACGGCCGAGTAGACGAAGGTGGAGAGCAGCACCACCCCGATCACCACCGCCTTGAACATCTCGAAGTGGGGGAAATCATGCGGGATCATGGTCAGCATCACCACCGACAACCCCCCCTTGATGCCGGCGAAGGTGAGCACGATCCACCAGCGGAAGTTGACGTTGCGCATCTTGCGCGTCTGGTTGGTCAGCCAGGCGAAACTGCCCATCATCACCGCCCGGATCAGGCTGGTGGCGACGAACATGGCGAGGATCTCCGCCCTGTATCGCCACAGCAGATCGAGGTCGATGATCTCGGCCATGGCGATGAAGAGCAGGGTGTTGGCCACCAGCGCCATCAACTGCACATCCTCCTTGGAGCGCAGATGGCGCGCCCGCTCCTCGATGGTGATCCGCAGCGCCCGCAGCGCCCGCATGGTGGCCGACCGCTTGGTCTTCTTCTCGCCCTGCTCCTCGATCAACTCCTCCTGGGAGCTGATCTCCGCATCATCCTGGGCGATCTCACGGGTCATGTAGTGGTTGACGGTGATCGCGGCGAAGATGCAGGTGAGGATGCCCGACATGTGCTTGTGCGAGTGCATCCCCAACAGGTTGAGCAACGCATAGAAGTGCTCGGCGATGGTGAAGCCGGCATAGCCGGTGACCAACAGCACCATCAACTCGGCGATGCGGTTCTCGGTGGTCTTGAGCAGGTTCAGCCCGACGAAACCGCAGGCGACACCCAGCAGCGAGGAGCCGAGAACGACGAAGAGCGTGGTCTCCACGATGTAGCCGCCGGTGATCTCCCCCCCCTCCAGCGCATAGAGGCCGACGAAGACGAAGACGATCAAGGCGGTGGCGTCGTTGAACAGGCTCTCCCCCTCGGCCAGGAACTTGAGCTCATGCGGCAGGGAGAACTTGGAGAAGATGCTGATCACGCTGACCGGGTCGGTGGCCAGCACCATGGAGAACATGACGATCACCGCCGCGGTGGAGAGGTGATAGTCGCCGAAGAACCAATCGGCGGTGAAGAGCGCCACCACCACCGAAAGGGCCACCGCCACACCGGCAAGGAAGAAGAGGCTCAACCCGTGCTTCTTGAGATCCTCCACCTCCAGCTCCATCGCGTCGGCGATGAGCAGCACCGGCAACAGCAACAGCACCAATTCGGCGAAATGGTCGGGATCGCCGGTGAGATCCGCCCCCTGAAACAGGTAGTGATAGACAAACGAAAGGGCGATCAGCGACAGCGGCGAGGGGATCTTGAGCCGATCCTCCAGCTGCAGGGCGACATAGAGGATGACGGTGATGGCGATCAACATCGAAATCATTCCACGCTCCTCCTCTCGGCCGCACAGGGGGATTCCATGGCGGCGAGCATAATGAAAACCCTACGATGAGACAACAAAGAAGATGAAGGCGGCGTAGAGGAGGCCGTTGAGCAGGAGCGCCCGCGGCGTCATCGCCCGGAGGTGCTGGAGCAGCACGAGCCACAGGGCGCCGGCGACGGCCAGCACCGCGGCCAGCACGGCGTAGGGGCTGTCGATGCGCCACGGCATGATCAGGATGGCGATCGCCGGAATGACCGAGCCCTGAAAGACCATCGCCCCGGTCAGGTTGCCGAAGGCAAGCGTATCGCGCCCCCGCGCCGTCCACATCATGGAGTTGACCTTTTCCGGCAGCTCGGTGGCGACCGGCGCCAGCAACAGCGCCACCACCATCGGCGCAATCCCGATCGCCGCGCTGACCAGCTCCACGCCGTGGACGAAGAGGCGGGCGCCGGCGATGAGTACCAAGAGCGCCACCAACAACTGGATCGCGGCGACGGCGGTGTGATCGCCCAGGTAGCGGGCGAGATGGAGCGGCCCCTCCGCCTCGGTGGCGTGGCCGGCATCGACCAGGGCGCTGCTCGCCAGGATGGTCAGGGTCAGGTAGAGGAGGTAGAGACAGAAGAGGGCGATCGCGACGAAGAGGGCGCCGAGCCGCCAATGGTGCGGGATCAAGGCAGCGACGAGCACCAGCCCGTAGGCGGTGAGGAAGAAGGAGAGATCACGCCGCAACCCGCCCGGCTCCGGCGAGAGCGGATCACCCCATCCCCGCCTGATCCCGGCCGCCAGCGCCACCAGGAAGATCGCCACCGTCGCCAGCATGAACGGGGCGCCGAGGATCGCCCCCATGCCGATCTCGTGGTTGCGCGCCGTATCATCACCGCCGCCGAGGATCGCCACGATCGGCACGATGGTCTCCGGCATCGCCGTGCCGATGGCGGCGAAGATGGAGCCGGTCACCCCCTCGGAAACCCCCATGCGCTCGCCCAGATGCTCCAGGGCGTTGGTGAAGAACTCCGCCGCGTAGTAGATCAGGACGATCGCCGCCAGCAGGAGGAAGAGGGTGCCGCTCACCGCCCCGCCTCCGCCGCCCCGGTCACACGCAACAACTGGCCGCAGGCCGCAGCGATCTCCCGACCACGCGACTCCCGCACCACGGCGACCATCCCCGCCGCCGCCAGCACGGCGCGAAAGCGATCGACCGCATCGGGGGCGGGCCGGCGCCACTCCGCACCCGGCCAGGGGTTGAAGGGCAGCAGATTGACCGTGCAGGGGATACCGTCGAGCAGCCCGATCAACCGATGCGCATCGGCTGCGGAATCGTTGACCCTCCCGATCAGCAGATAGGCGACCAACAGGCGCCGCCGGGGAAAGGCGCGGGCGAAGCGGCGCATCGCGGCGAGGAGTGCGGCGATCGGATACTTGCGGTTGATCGGCATCAGGCGGTCGCGCACCGCATCGGTGGTGGCGTTGAGCGAGATCGCCAGGCTGCAGGGAAGGCAATCGGCGAGCAACCGGTCGATCCCCGGCACCACACCGGCGGTGGAGAGGGTGACCCGCCGAGGGGCGAAGGCGAGCCCAGCGGGGTCGGTGACCAGCCGGATGAACCCGGCCACCTGCTCGTAGTTGTGCATCGGCTCGCCCATCCCCATCAACACCAGGTTGCGCGGCCGCACCCCCGTCTCCTGCCAGCAGGCGAGCAGCTGGGCCACCATCTCGCCGCGGGTGAGGTGGCGGCGCAGTCCCGCGGTCGCGGTACGGCAGAAGCGGCAACCGAGCGCACACCCCGCCTGGGTGGAGACGCACTGGGTGAGGCGCCTTGCGGCGGGGATCAGCACCGTCTCCACCTCGGCGCCGTCGGCAAAGCTGAGCAGGTATTTGGCCGTGCCGTCGCCGGCACGGCAGCGGGAGATCGGGCGGGGCAGGCGCATGTCGACCCACTCGCCCAGCCGCTCCCGCAGCGCACGGGGCAGATCGGGCAGCCGGGTCAGATCGGCTCGACCACGGCGGAAGAGCCAGGCATGGAGCCGCTCGGCATGCACCGGCCGTGCGCCGGCCCGCGCGCAGAGGCCATGCAGCAGATCGGGGGTCAGGTCACAGACGGAAAGCGGGGCCGCCCCACCCGCCGGCCGCATCCCCTCCCCTTCCTGTGCGACGAAAGGCTTACAGCCCGTACTTCGCCTTGTTGGCGCTCACCTCCTCCGGTGTCGGCGGGGTGTGCTCGACGACCTCGGCGAGGTTGAAGGCGTCCCGATCGGTGTCGCACTTCTCGTTGAGCGCGATATCCTCCTGGAAGACATCGGGCACATCCTCCTCAGGATAGATCGCCTCCCACGGACACTCCGGCTCGCACACGGCGCAATCGATGCACTCCTCGGGCGAGATCATCAACATGTTGGGATAGGTGGCACCGGGTTCCTTGGGTTGGTAGAAGCAGTCCACCGGGCAGACCGCGACACAGGCGGTGTCCACGCAATCCTCACACAAACGGGTTACAACAAAGGCCATCGATCACAGCTCCTGGGGTGGTTTCGCTTGACGCCGTCAACCGCGGTGCGACGCGGCGGCCGCACCACCGCGATCCTGCAGGGCCGCCGCCCCTCCGGGTCGCAGGAGGGCGAATAATACCCCGCCTGCAGCAGCCGGGCCAGGGGGCCCGTCAGGGGGTGTAGTCGAGGCTGAGCGAGCCGGCACGGATCCCGGCGGTGTAGCGCATGTACTCGGCGCGAACGCCGAAACCGCCGCCCAGATCGCGCCGCAGCCCGACACCGAAGCCGAAGCCGGCCTTGTTGGAGAGGGTGTCGATGCCGCCGCGGGTCGAGCGCAGACGGAACTTGCTCCACCCCCCCTGGAAGAAGAGGAGGTTGGCCGGATCATACAGCGTAACGCCCGAGCGGAGCATCAGCGAGTAGAAGTAGTCGAACTGGATGGTCAGCGCGCTGCCCGGACCGAGCGCCTTGTCCCCTCCCCCGCCGACCGAGCCGCCGGCGCGCGCGCTCAACGTGAACTCGGGCGGCCCGACATCGCCCTCCAGCTGGAGCAGGGGGGCGTTGACCTGCCCCAGGGAGTGGTCGAGGTAGACGGTGGCGATTCCGCCCCCACCGCCCACGACCAGAGGAGGAATCTCCAGCGCGGACGAAAGCCGAGGAGAAACGACGAAGGCCGACAGCAACGCCGGCAGCAACAGAAGACGCGACAACGACATCGACAGCTCCAACGGGAAGATCGGATCGGTGCCGCCTTCCCTGGGCCGCACCCCGGAAGGCCGCGTAGTGGATTGCCGCGATCGTAGGAGAAGCAGACGACCGGTGCAACCACCCCACCTCCGGAGCGGATGGTGCGCAACTCCGCCATCCGCGGCAGCATGGCGCCGGCGCGCAAGGACGCCGCCGCCGACGATGGCCGGGCGCGGCGCCCGGCCATCGTGTGCAGTCGCCCAGCCCGCCCGAACCACCATGGAGGAGGAAGGGGACCATGGACGAAGAACCGCACCCCCACAACAGGAAGGAACCTCCACCGCGCACCCGCCGTCGACCGACCGGAGCGGTGCTCTCCGCCGCCCGGATGCGCGCCGCCGACGCCCGCACCATCGCCGAGGGGGCCAGCGGCCGTACCCTGATGGAAAACGCCGGAGCGGCGGTGGCGGCCACCGCCTGCGCCCGCTATCCCGACGCCCGACGGATCCTGATCTTCGCCGGCGGAGGCAACAACGGCGGGGATGGTTACGCCGCCGCCCGACTGCTGCTTCCGAGCGGCAGAGCGGTGGAGATCGCGGCGCTGACACGCCCCGAATCGCTTCCGCCGGACGCGGCGGAGCAGTACCGGCTGGCCCGTGATGCAGGCGTACCGGTCCACCTGCTCGACACCGCGGATCCCGACCGGCTGGCGACACTGCTCGACCGGGCGGATCTGATCATCGACGCAATCCTCGGCACCGGTGTCGCCAAACGGCCGCTGCAGGGGTGGTGGCGTACGGTGGTGGAGGCGATCAACCGCCGCCCCGCGCCGGTGCTGGCGGTCGACATCTGCAGCGGCATCCACGCAGACAGCGGGGAGGTGCTGGGATGCGCCATCCGCGCCGATGCCACCCTGCCGATCGCCGCCTGCAAACCGGGCCACCTTCGGGGTGCGGGGGCCGACTTCGCCGGGGAGCTGCTGCCGCCGGCGTCCATCGGCATCCGGGCGGAGACCATCCGCTGGGCGATGGAGGCGGACGAAGACGACCTCGCCGACCTGCGGGGGAAATGAGCCGCGCAAGGCGGCGCGGGTCGAGCCCGCGACCCGACCCGCGACCCGATTGGAAGGGGAGGATCGCCCACGCCACCCGCTCCCGCCCTAACTCCAACGACCATGCGCAACGGAACCGAACGGCTGTCTGGCGCCCTCGACAGGAGTCGAACCTGTGGCCTACCGCTTAGGAGGCGGTCGCTCTATCCATCTGAGCTACGAGGGCTCGATCGGGGGCGGGGCCGCGCAGCCGGCCGGCGGGCGCCACCCCTGAGACAGGATCGAATCGCAAACGCCCCTCCGTGGACGTCTTGCTCGACGGCGATCGAAGAGCGCGGTCTTCGATCGCCTTACAAAACCGTCGCCTGCCTACACAAGCTCCGGTTTTGCGCGACCATCCCGGTCGCGGCCGATGGTTTCTTGCGAAACCATGTTGTAAGGCGACTGCAGGGTCAGTCGTACCGGATCAGGGCATGCACCGGCAAGGGGGCCAGCCGCGCGCGTCCCCCCAGGGGGGCGAGCTCGATCACCACCAGGAGGGCCTCCACCTCCACCCGCGCCATCTCCCGCAACAGCGTGCAGGCGGCGGCCGCCGTGCCGCCGGTGGCCAGCAGATCGTCCACCACCACCACCCGCTCACCCGGCCGCAACGCATCGCGGTGGATCTCCAGCCGGTCGGAGCCGTACTCCAGGTCGTAATCGATGCCGTAGACCTCAGCCGGCAACTTCCCCGGCTTGCGCACCGGAACGAAGCCGAGATCCATCGTCTCGGCCAACGCGGCGCCGAAGATGAATCCGCGCGATTCGATCCCCACCACCTTGCTGCAGCTTCCCGGTACATGGCAAGACATCCGGGAGACGGTCGCGGAAAAGGCGTCGGCATCGGCGAGCAGCGGCGTGATGTCACGAAAGAGAATGCCCGGCCTGGGGAAATCGGGCACTGTACGGATCCATGCGGTGAGATCGAAGTTGGGTGGGCTGGTCATACTACTTGATGGAATCCTTGATCGAATCGCAACACGTCCATCCATGATCGCATCGCAAAAAGTCCGTCCGTGGACTTTTTGGCTTCACGGGGATCGAAGAGCGCGCTCTTCGATCCCCTTACAAAACCGTCGCTTGCACACGCAAGCTCCGCGTTTGCGCGGCCCTCCAGGCCGCGGCACTATGCACCGGCCCGCTGCGAATCCACCACCCGGCGGCGCAGCTTGTCCAGCGCCGCCACCTGGATCTGACGCACCCGCTCCTTGGTGCACCCGAGCTGGCGGCCGATCTCCTCCAACGTCCGGCCGCCGCCTCCATCCAGTCCGAACCGGGCACGGATCACCCGCCGCTCGCGGGGGGAGAGCAGCTCCAGCCAGCGGCCGAGCAGACGCTGCTGCTCATGCCGCTCCGCCTCCTGCTCGGGGGCGGACGCCCCACCGGCAGGCTCCTCCCCCGCCCACTCCCGCACGGCGTCGCCCTCCTCCTCCCGGAGGTGGGGACGCGCAAGATAGCGCAGATCGCGCAGCGAAGAAACATCTGCTTCCATCGCCTGAGCGATCTCCTCGATGGTCGGCGGCCGTTCCAGCGTGATGGTCAACGCCAGTTCGACCCGACGCATGGCGTGGTAGGCCTGCCGGATGTGGACGGGTATCCGAACGAGCGATGCCTGGTTGGCCGTCGCCCGCTCGATGGAGGCGCGGATCCACCAGACCGCATAGGTGGCAAAGCGGCAACCGTAGTCGGGGGAGAACTTGTGCACCGCATGCATCAGCCCGAGGTTGCCCTCCTCGATCCGGTCGGCCAGCGGCAGAGGGCCGCGGCAACCGCGGGCGATGCGCACCACCAGCGGCAGGTGGGCCTCGATGATCCGGCGGCACGCAGCGCCGTCGGGTGCGTGATCCGCGCAAAACAGCGCCTGCTCCTCTTCCCGGGAGAGGGAATGGAGCCGTGCGATCTCCCGCAGATAGCAGGCGACCGGATCGTCGCTCATCGCCGTGGGGGGAGATAGAGCAGCGGATCGACCGGCGTGGTCCCCCGCCGCACCTCGAAATGGAGATGGGGCCCGGTGGCCCGGCCGGTGCGGCCGACCAACGCGATACGCTGACCGGCGTGCACCACATCGCCGCGCCGGACCAGATTGCGTTGGTTGTGGGCATAGGCGGTGAAGAGGTTGTCGCGGTGGCGGATGATGATCAGGTTGCCGTAGCCGGCCAGCCGATCGCTGGCGTAGACCACCGTCCCGTCGGCGGCCGCGACCACCGGCGACCCCGGCCTGGCGCCGATATCGATGCCGTCATGCATCCTGCTGCCCCGCCGTCCGAAACCGCTGGTCACCGGCCCCTCGGCCGGCCAGCGCAGCGGCACCACGGCCACCGCCCGACGCTCCCCCGACATGGTGCGGCGCACACCGCCTCCGACCGCGGCTCGGCGGCGCCCCTTCCGACTGCTGCGCACCGCTCCTTTCCGGCCGGCATGTCGGGCACGACGGTGGAGATCGGCGCGGCGTCCGCGTCCGCTTTGGCGGGCGACGCGGTGGTACTGCCGCGCCAGCGGCGCGATGGAGGCCGGCGCGGGACGGGTCAGGTAGATGCGTTGTCCGACGTAGATGGTGTAGGGCGGCCGGATATGGTTGCGCCGGATCAGCAGGTGGTAGTCGATGCCGTAGTGGCGGCCGATGCCATAGAGGGTCTCCCCCCGCTGCACGATGTGCACCTCGGGCAGCGGAAGTCCGTAACGATAGCCGACGCCGGCGAGGTCGGTCTTGTAACAGCCGGCCAGCAGCAGCAGCGGCAGCAGCAGCCGGGCGGCGCGGATCAACGGGCAAGCCAGACCATGGCGAACCCCGCCACCACCAGCACGGAGACGGCCACCGTCAGCCACTCGAAGTAGCGCTCCACCCACTCCCTGAGCAACACCCCGCCCCAACGCAGCAGCGCCCCTTCGAGCACGAAGCGGGCACCGCGCGAGACGAGGCAGGCCACCAGAAAAGGGAGGAAGGATAGGCCGAACGTCCCTGCCGCGATGGTGATCAGTTTGAACGGAATCGGGGAGAAGCCGGCCAGCAGCACCAGCCAGGCGCCATGGGCGGCGAAGAGCCGTTGCAGATGGGAGAACTGATCGACGGCATGGTAGAACTCGATCAGCGGACGGGCGACGGCGGTGAAGAGAAACATCCCGATGGCGTAGCCGAAGCCCGCCCCGACCAGCGATCCGGCGGTGGCCAGTGCGGCGAAGCGCAACGCCCGCTCCGGTCGGCCCAACGCCAGCGCGATCAACAGGATGTCGGGTGGGATCGGGAAGAAAGACGCCTCCATGAAGGCGATGGCCGCCAGCGCCCAGCCCGCCTGCGGATGGTCGGCCCAGCCCAGCGTCCAGTGGTAGCAGCGCCGCAGCCAACCGACCGACGACGGATCCGCGCCGGCCGTCACGCCGCATCCACTCCCGGCAGCAGCGGCACGAAGCTGCAGTAGTCGAACCGCTCCTCCTCCACCGCCCCTCCCTCCAGCTTACGCCGCCGGACCAGCTGATGCACCCCATCCCGCCCCTCGGGGAAGAGCAGCACTCCGCCCGGCTTGAGCTGCTCCATCCACGCCGGCGAGGCAAGCCCCCCCGCCGTCACCAGAACGGCGTCGAACGGGGCGTGGCGCGGCCACCCCTCCAGGCCGTCCCCGCAGTGGAGGGAGATGCGGTGGAGCAGGCGGCAACGGCGCAGGGACTGGCGGGCGCGGTCGTGCAGCAGCCGGATCCGCTCGACGGAGAAGACCCGCCGGCAGAGCATGGCCAGGACCGCCGTCTGGTAGCCGCAGCCGGTGCCGATCTCCAGCACATGCTCCGCACCCGAAAGCTGCAACAACTCACTCATGCGGGCGACCATGAACGGCTGCGAGATGGTCTGCCCCAGACCGATGGGGAGCGCGCAATCGTGGTACGCCCTGGCGACCAGCGCCTCATCGACGAAGAGATGCCGCGGAACCGCCTCCATCGCCGAGAGCACCCGCGGATCGGTGATCCCGCGGGCGACGAGCTGCTCGCGCACCATGCGTCGCCGGGGACGGGCGAGTTCTTCGACCATCACGCCCCGGATCCGTCATGTGCGGCGGCGCCACGGAGCAGACGCTGCAGCTCCGGCAGGTGGTCGGGGAAGAAGTGGCCCGCCCCCGCGATCCGGTGGAGGCGGGCGTTCGGCACCTCCGCCGCCCAGCGGGCCACCGCCTCCGCCGGGACGATCTCGTCGGCGTCGCCCTGGATGACGACGAGCGGCTTGCCGTTGTCGGCCATGAAGCCGAAATCGAAATGGTGCACCGGCGGCGCCACGGCGAAGAGGCGCACCACCCGGCCATCCCCGGCCGCCGCCCGCAGACCGGCGTAGCAGCCGAAGGAGAATCCCCCCATCCAAAGGGGCGATCCGGGCATCCGCCCGGCCAGCCAGTCGCAGACGGCGGCCGCATCGTCGCACTCACCCACACCACCATCCCACTCCCCTTCGCTCTCCTCCACCCCGCGGAAGTTGAAGCGCAGCACCGTACAGCCGAGCTCCTCGAAGGTCCGGGCCATCCAGTAGACCACCCGGTTGCGCATCGTCCCTCCGTAGAGCGGATGGGGATGACACAACACCACCGCCGGACGCCGCTCCCCCCCGGGCCGGAGGATCGCCTGCAACCGCCCGGCCGGACCGGGGATGAAGCGTCGCTCGTGTTTCACCTCACACGCCGAGGAGCGCGCGGTAGCGCTCGGGATCGAAGCCGACCGCCCGCGGTCTGCCGTCGACCAGCAGAAGCGGCCGTTTGATCAGCGTCGGCTGGCGCACCATCAGCTCCAGCGCCCCTCCGCGATCGGCGGCGGCGGCGCGCTCGGAAGGGGCCAGCCGTCGCCAAGTGGTGCCGCGGCGGTTGAGCAGCGCCTCCCAACCGAGCAGATCCGCGGCATGCGCCAGCAAGGCCGCGTCCACCCCCTCCCGCCGGTAGTCGTGGAAGGTGTGCGCCACCCCCGCCTCCCGGAGCCAGCGACGCGCCCTGCGCACGGTGTCACAGTTGGGGATCCCGTAGAGATCGACGTTCATGGTGGAATCGCAAAACGTCCGTCCATGGACCGCCCGGCGGGGAGGTCACGCCCCACTCCCGTTCGAGCCGATGGCGTAATCGGCAAACAGCTGGTTGCCCGCCGGGTCGTAGTAGAGCGTACGCAAGGAGAGCTCCAACGGCGCGGGCAACGCATCGCGCAGCAGCGTCGCGACGCAGTCGCCGCCCAGCAATGCGAGCCGGGTGGTGAGAAAGAGGCGGTCGACCACGCCGTCGGCCAGGAGGGTATGGAAGACCCCGCAGCCGGCGATGGCGTAGCCGCTCTTCAGGCCGCGCCGGCGCATCCAGTCGCGCACCTCCCGACCGGAGACCCCACCCCGCTTCGCGACAAGCAGTCGCACCCCTACCCGCTCCAGAGCGGCGAGACGATGCTGCGCACCCCCCTCCGACGGAACGAAGAGGGTGATGCGGCGGTCGGCGAAGGGGGCCAACGCCTCCAAAGGGATATCGAGCGAGCGGGAGAGGAGCAGCAACTCGGGCTGCTCCGGCAGTCCGCGCGCCCGCCGCCAGGCGCGCAGCTCCTCCGCCTCCAACGGCAACAGCGCCTGCGCCTGCCCCGCCGCCAACTGCCGGAAGTAGCGCGCCGAGACGATCAT
This sequence comes from Zetaproteobacteria bacterium, assembly GCA_003696765.1. Classification (NCBI taxonomy): domain Bacteria; kingdom Pseudomonadati; phylum Pseudomonadota; class Candidatius Mariprofundia; species Zetaproteobacteria bacterium. The sequence continues at coordinate 24,597 of RFFX01000008.1, forward strand.
CACCGCGCTCTGGGCGGCCAGCTCCTGATAGAGGCGCCAGTCGCGCGGGTTGGCGATCGCCTCCGGCACCCGCATCGCCCCTGCGGCGTCGGCGACGGCGATGCGCCCGTCCAGGCTGGTGATGAAGTTGGCATAGATCAGCGGCTCCCCCGCCGGACCGCCCTGCTCCAGCCCCAGACCGAGATAGCACCCCTGAAGCGGCCTCGCTTCCCCGCCGGAGGGAGGAACGAGCCGGATCAGACCCGACCGCACGCCCGGGAACGGAACACGACGCCCACCCCTCCCCCGGCCGGGGGCCGGTGCGGCGAAACTGCCGGAACGAAGGAACTCAATGGAGCAGATCGTCCTCCGACGATTCCCACCCCTGCTCCTGCTGCTCCACCCGATCGACCGGACGGTACTGCTCCATCACCAGCGCATCCACCCAGGAAGAGGCCGGGAAAAGGGCGCCGGACTCCACCAGACGCACCCCACCGTCCGCAAGCCGCGCCAGCGTCACCTGCACCACATCCCCCTCCCGCAGGTAGGGATGGAGCGCCGGCGGAAGGATCAGGGGCAAGGACTCGGCATCGACATCGTCCACCCGCATCCAGTGGGTGCAGCCGCCCCCCTCCTCCGCGATGCCGAGCCGTGCCGCAACCGCCAACAGGGAGACGACCGGCGATCGGGCCCGCCCCCCCACGACGGGCAGCGCCCCCGAGGTCACCAACCGCTGCAGGGCATGGGCGGCCACCACCGCCCGTTCGCCCTCGGGGGCGCACTCCTCGAAGGCGGCGACGAAACGGTGATAGCGATCACGATCCAATCCCCGCTGGCGGTAGGCGAAATCGATCCATTGGCGCAACATCTCCAGCACGTTGCGTATCCCGCGACCGTCGAGGGCCATATCCTTGAGCAGGTACCAGCCGATGAACTCCCGCAGATGCTCCTCGTCCAGCTGATCGATGGTGAGCGCCCCCAGATCGGCCGGAGGCGACCGATCCGCATCACCGAGCATCCGCTCCATCTGTGCATCGAGCTCCCGCTCCCACTCCTGCTGCGACCCCTCCTCGCCCCCGCCCCATTCGGGAGGGAGCAGCCCCGACCACCCCTGCAGATAGTCGATCAACAGCGAAACACAATGCTCGGCCCGATGGCCGGCCTGACGATTCCGGTCGTAGTGCTGATGCACGAAGCGCTCCAGCGATTGCTGCACGGTCACGGCCATAAACGACGATGGAACGGCAACGAGTCCCTCCATGGACCCCTTGCACGACGGGCACCGAAGGCCCCGATCCACACCGATCCCATACGGGATGCCGGCTTCTCATCACCCGCCGCGGTCGGCAGGCTTCGCCCCACCCAGCGCCATCCACGGGCGGGTCCCTGCCCCGATGGGCCTGCCCCGAGGCTACCGAAACACTATCCGCACGACAGGAGAGAGCAATGCAACTGAACGCGCCGAGTATCCGCCCGGGCATGGTCCTTGCGGTGGACAACGGCCTCTGGCGGGTGATGAAAACCCAGCACGTCACCCCCGGCAAGGGGGTCGCCTGCATGCAAGTGGAGATGCGCAACATCGAAACCGGCGTCAAGGCCAACAAGCGTTTCAACTCCACGGAGCGGGTGGAGCGGGTGGTGCTCAACCAGCAGGAGATGCAGTTCCTCTATCAGGACGGCGACGACTACCACTTCATGAACATGGAGAACTTCGAGCAGATCGTCCTCAAGCGCGAGATGCTGGAGCACGCCCTCCCCTACCTGCTGCCGGAGATGGTCGTCACCGTCGAGTTCCACGAGGATCGGCCGCTCAACGTCCAGATGCCGCAAAGCGTGGTGCTGACCGTGGTGGAGTGCGATGCGGCCATCAAGGGGCAGACGGCGACCGGCTCCTACAAGCCGGGACGGCTGGAGACCGGCGCCCCGATCATGGTGCCGCCCTACCTCGAGCCGGGAACCAGGGTACGGGTCAACACCGAAACCGGCGAGTTCATCGAACGGGCCTGACGTCGAAGGGGGCAGCCGGCTACCGCCCCTCCTCCCCCGCGTCGCGGCCGTAGCGGTCCTCCAGCCGCTCGATGTCGTCCTCCCCCAGGTACTCGCCCACCTGCACCTCGATGATCTTCAGCGGAATCTTGCCGCGGTTCTCCAGCCGGTGGACCGCGCCGATCGGGATGTAGGTGCTGGCGTTCCTCGCCACGGTGTACCGCTCATCCCCACAGGTGACGGTGGCGGTGCCGGAGACCACCACCCAGTGCTCGGAGCGGTGCTGGTGGCGCTGCAGGCTGAGGCAACCCCCCGGCTTCACCTCGATACACTTGAGCTTGTAGCCGACGGCGCAGTCGTCGAGCACGGTGTAGCTCCCCCATGGGCGGCGCACGGTCCGATGCTCGATGTGCTCGCTGCCGCCGCGCTTCTCGATCTGCGCCACCACCTCGCGCACCCGCTGGCTGGAGCCGCGCCGGGCGAGCAGGATGGCGTCGGGGGTCTCCACCGCGATCACCCCCTCCAGATCGATCGCCGCGATCAACCGCCCATCGCCCCGGATGAGCGCATCGCGACAATCGAGCGCGATCACATCGCCTTCAATGACGTTGCCCTCCGCATCCTTGTCGGAGAGCGCATAGACCGCATCCCAGCTGCCGACGTCGGACCACCCTGGATCGCACGGCACCAGCCGAACGTCGTCACCGCGCTCCAACACACCGTAATCGACCGAGATCGACGGCATCTCCCCGAAGCGATCGCGGACCACCTCCTGCCACGGGCGGCTGCGCCACTCGGCGCGCATCTCCTGCAGCAGGCGGTCGACCTCCGGCAGGTGGCGCGCGATCCGGGTCAGGATGGCCGAGGCGCGCCAGACGAACATACCGGAGTTCCAGAAGACCCCGCCGGCCTGCAACAGCCGCTCGGCCCGCTCCCGGTCCGGCTTCTCGATGAAGCGGCGCACCCGACGCACATCCCCCTCCCCCTCGGCCTCGATGTAGCCGAAGCCGGTCTCGGGCCCTGAGGGGGTGATGCCGAAGGTGACCAGCACATCCCCGGCGGCGGCCGTCTCCATGGCCAGACGCAGGGCACGGTGGAACTCCGCCCCGTCGCGGATCAGATGGTCGGCCGGCAACACCACCAGCACCGGATCACCGCCGCGCTGATCCCGCAGCAACGCCGCAGCCACCGCGATCGCGGGCGCGGTGTTGCGCCCGACCGGTTCGAGGATGACATGCAACCCGGCGAGATCCTCCATCGCCTCGCCCTGGGCGTAGCGCTCGCCGGTCACCACCCAGACCTGCTCCCTGGGAATCAGCGGATCGATCCGCTCCAGCGTCGACGCCAGCATGGTCCGTTCCCCGTCGATCCGGAGAAACTGCTTGGGAAGCTGCCGCCGGGAGAGCGGCCAAAGTCGGGTGCCGGAGCCCCCGGCGAGGATGATGGCGCAGGCGTCGTCGTTCATGTCAGACCACAAAACGTCCGTCCGTGGAGCCTCTGCGAAGAAGCGGGAAGGATGCAAAAAAGGGGGTGCGCATCCGCGCACCCCCTTGGTGCAGATGGTGGGTCGTCAGGGGATCGAACCCTGGACCCGCGGATTAAGAGTCCGCTGCTCTGCCAGCTGAGCTAACGACCCGCAGCGAAGTATCGCCCCCGCCCACACAAATTCAAGCCACCCCGCCGCGACAGGCCGTCGTCGGTCGGGGATGACCACGGTAGCATCGCGCCGCATGCGCGATCCCCGTCCCATCGCCGCCCCGTGAGCCGCTCCTTCCATCTCGTCGGCGACTTCACCCCACAGGGGGATCAGCCGCAGGCCATCGCCGAACTGGTCGATGGGGTCCGGCGCGGGGCGCGCTACCAGACGCTGCTCGGCGTCACCGGCTCGGGCAAGACCTACACCATGGCCTGCGTCATCGAGCAGGTGCAGAAGCCGACCCTGATCCTGGCGCCCAACAAGACGCTCGCCGCCCAGCTCTACGGTGAATTCAAGCAGTTCTTCCCCGACAACGCCGTCGAGTATTTCGTCTCCTACTACGACTACTACCAGCCGGAGGCCTATGTGCCGCAGAGCGACACCTTCATCGAGAAGGATTCGTCGATCAACGAGCAGATCGACCGCATGCGGCTGGCCGCCACCCGCGCCCTGCTCGAGCGGGAGGATGTGATCATCGTCGCCAGCGTCTCCTGCATCTACGGCCTGGGCAGCCCGGAGGCCTACGCCGGCATGCTGCAATACTTCGAGGTGGGCCGGGAGGTGGAGATGCGCGCGGCGATGGCCAAGCTGGTCGAGCTGCAGTACCAGCGCAACGACACCGACCTCCGGCGCGGAACCTTCCGCGTGCGCGGCGATACGCTGGAGATCTTCCCCGCCGAGGCGGAGGAGTGGGCGCTGCGCATCGAGTTCTTCGGCGACGAGGTCGAGGCCATCACCCGCTTCGATCCGTTGACCGGCAGGCGCATCGAGCGGCTGCACAAGTTCACCGTCTTCCCCAAGAGCCACTTCGTCACCCCGCGCGATCAGCTGCTGCGGGCCATGGAGTCGATCCGCGAGGAGCTCAAGGAGCGGCTGGCTGAGCTGCGCGGGCAGAACCGCCTGCTCGAGGCGCAGCGGCTGGAGCAGCGCACGCTGTTCGACCTGGAGATGATGCAGGAGATCGGCTACTGCAGCGGGGTGGAGAACTACTCACGCCACCTCACCGGCCGGCCTCCCGGCGCGCCGCCGCCGACCCTGCTCGACTACCTGCCCAACAACGCGCTGGTGATGATCGACGAATCGCATGTCACCGTGCCGCAGATCGGCGGCATGTTCCGCGGTGACCGGGCGCGCAAGCAGACGCTGGTCGACTACGGCTTCCGCCTCCCCTCGGCGCTGGACAACCGCCCGCTCACCTTCGAGGAGTTCGAGGCGCTGGTACCGCAGACCATCTACGTCTCGGCCACGCCGTCGGAACATGAGCTGCGCCGCTCCGGCGGGGTGGTGGTCGAGCAGGTGATCCGCCCCACCGGCCTGGTCGATCCGCCGGTGGAGGTACGCCCGGCAACCTGTCAGGTGGAGGATTTCGTCACCGCTGCGAGGGAGGTGATCGCCGCCGGCCACCGCGTGCTCGCCACCTGCCTGACCAAGCGGATGGCCGAGGATCTCACCGACTACCTGAACGAACAGCGGCTGCGGGTGCGCTACCTCCACTCGGACATCGACACCGTCGAGCGGACCGAGATCCTGCGCGACCTGCGCCTCGGCCTGTTCGACATCCTGATCGGCATCAACCTGCTGCGCGAGGGGCTCGACCTGCCCGAAGTGGCGCTGGTGGCGATCTTCGACGCCGACAAGGAGGGGTTCCTCCGCTCCCACCGTTCGCTGATCCAGACCATCGGACGGGCGGCACGCAACGCCGAGGGACGGGTGATCCTCTACGCCGACACCGTCACCGATTCCATGCGCCGGGCCATCGACGAAACCAGGCGGCGCCGCACCAAACAGCTTCGCTGGAACCGCGAACACGGCATCACCCCACAGACCATCCGCCGGGGGATCCACGACATCCTCGGATCGGTTTGGGAGCTGGACCACGCCACCATCCCGGAGGTGCGGGAGCCGGAGCGGGAGCAACTGCACGGCGGGGCGCGCGAGGAAGAGATCCGCCGGCTGGAGCGGGCCATGGCATCTGCCGCCGCCGATCTGCGCTTCGAGGAGGCGGCGAAGATCCGCGATACCCTGCGCCGGTTGCAACAGCAGTAGCGGCCGTCACCCGCGACGCCCCCACGCCGCCATCACGCGAGGCCGGCGCCCCGGCCCCGCTCAATACCGCTGCAGCGTGCCGTCCACCTCGTCGATCCAGCGGATGATGCCGCCGGCGAGATTGTAGACCTCGCCATACCCCTTCGACCGCAGCAGCTCCACCGCCCTGGCCGAGCGGCCGCCCAGCTTGCAATAGACCACCACCGGCCGATCTCCGGGCACCTCGGTATGTCGCGCCTCCAGCTCGCCCAGCGGAATCGCATGGCTTCCCCCGATGGAGCAGATCGCCACCTCGTGCGGCTCGCGCACATCCAGAAGGTAGAGATCGGACCGCTCCCGCCGCATCTCCACCAGCCGGCGCGGGGTGATGTCGTAGGGGCGCAGAGGCTCCTCCCGACGACGTTCCGTCGGCGGCAGGCCGCAGAACCGCTCGTAGGCGGTCACATCGCCGATGGTCGGGTGATCACCGCAGGCCGGGCAATCCGGATCGCGCCGCAGCCGCACCGTGCGGAAGTGCATGGTCAGTGCATCGTAGAGCAGCAACCTGCCGGCCAGGCTCTCCCCCAGCCCGAGGATGATCTTGACCGCCTCGGTGGCCTGGATCACCCCGATCACCCCGGGAAGCACCCCCAGCACCCCGCCCTCGGCGCACGAGGGCACCAGCCCCGGCGGCGGGGGCTCGGGATAGAGGCAGCGATAACAGGGGCCGCCGTCATGGTGGAAGACCGTGGCCTGCCCCTCGAACTGGAAGATCGAGGCGTAGATCAGCGGCTTGTCCTCGAGCACGCAGGCATCGTTGACCAGATAGCGGGTGGGGAAGTTGTCGGTGCCGTCGACCACCAGATCGTAGCCGCGCACCATCGCCCGCACATTCTCCCGCGTGACGCCGTCGCCATGGAGCACCACATCGAGATGGGGATTGATGCCCAGCAGCCGGTCGCGCGCCGACTCCACCTTGGAACGGCCGATGTCGGCGGTCGAATGGATGATCTGCCGCTGCAGGTTGGAGTCGTCCACCACATCGAAGTCGACCAGCCCCAGCCGGCCGACGCCGGCGGCGGCCAGATAGAGCGCGGCCGGGCTGCCCAGGCCGCCGGTGCCGATGCACAACACCCGCGCCGCCTTGAGCCGCCTCTGCCCCTCCAGCCCCACCTGCGGCAGGATGATGTGGCGGTTGAAACGGGCAAGCTCCGCTTTCGTGAGTTCGGTCATGGTTGATCTCCTCGCAAAACGTCCGTCCATGGACTTTTTGCTTGACGGGGATCGAAGTGCGCCTCTTCGACGCCCGTACGAAGCCATCGCCTGCCTGCGCAGGACCAAGCGCGAACAGCGGTGCCGCGCAAGCCCCTACGGGCGGCCGACCGGCGGGTGGTGGCGGCTGCGTCGACGCACCACCTGCAGCCGGGCGAGGGCGAGCTCCAACGCGACCAGGGCCCGATCCGCTCCTCCGCCGCCTACGCCTGACCCCGCCCACACCGCCCGGGCACGCTCAACCGCCCGCTGCGCCTCGGCCTCGTCGATCGCTTCCGCACGCTCGAAGCTGTCGGCCAGGATGGTGACACCCTCAGGCTGCACCTCGAGCCAACCTCCGGAGATCACGAACAGCTCCTCGCAGCGGGCGTCGCACGCGGCATCCTCCTCCAGGCGATCGATCCGCACCGCCCCGGGACGGAGCAGCGCCAGCAGCGGGGCGTGCCCCGGCAGGATGGCCAGCTCCCCGCCCGCCGACGGCGCCACCACCCGCCGCGCGCGACCACGACAGATCTCCCGCTCCACCGTGGCGATGAGCACCGTCAGAGAGGCCATGACGCCAGCCTACCACCCCCCCGGCGGACAAGCCAACCCGCACCCCGACGATCGCAGCACACCACCCCCATCCGGAAGCGCATCGACCGGGCAACGCCCGAAACGCGTGCCCCGGGATTCCCGCGACCCGGTCGCCTCCATGCATCGATCCCGGGATCCGAACCGCCGCTCCGGCCGCGGGCGGCGGCACTCCGCAAGGCACGCCCGATGACAAACCATCCGCTCGGGCTAGCCTCTCCCGCGTGGTTCACCTGAAGAGTCGCGAGGAGATCGAGGCGATGCGCCCCGCCTGCCGGGCGGCGGCCGCAACGTTGCAGTGGGTCGGGACACAGATCCGCCCCGGCATCACCACCGACATGATCAACGAGATGGTCCACGAGGACACCCTACGTCGCGGCGGCATCCCCGCCCCGCTCAACTACCACGGGTTCCCCAAATCGGTCTGCACCTCGGTCAACCACGTCGTCTGCCACGGCATCCCCGGAAAGCGGGTGTTGCGTGACGGCGACATCATCAACGTCGATGTCACCACCATCATCGACGGCTGGCACGGAGACACCAGCCGAACCTTCTTCGTCGGCACGCCGCGCGCCAAGGCACGCAAGATCGTTCGCGTCGCCCGCAAGGCGCTCGATGTCGGGATCGCCGCGGTCCGCCCCGGGGCCACGCTGGGGGATATCGGCCACGCCATCCAGAGCTACGCCGAGAGCGAGGGGTGCTCGGTCGTGCGCGAATATTGCGGCCACGGCATCGGACGCAACTTCCACGAAGATCCGCAGGTGCTCCACTACGGCAGGCCGGGGACGGGCCTGCCGCTGCAGGCCGGCATGGTCTTCACCATCGAGCCGATGATCAACCTGGGCAAGCCGGGCATCAAGCTGCTCAAGGACAAGTGGACGGTGGTCACCCGGGACAAGTCGCTCTCCGCTCAGTTCGAGCACACACTGGCGGTGACCGACGACGGGGTGGAGATCCTCACCCTGCCGGAGGAGGAAGAGGAGGAGGCGTCGTCGTGATCTCCGGCCGCTGTCTGCGCATCTACACCACCGAGTCGGACCGGATCGACGGCAAGCCTGCGCTGGAGGCGATCGTCGGGCTGTGCAAGGAGGCCGGCGTGCACGGCGTCTCGGTGGTGCGCTGCGTGGAGGGGATGGGGCGCCATGGCATCCACTCGGCATCGTTCCTCAGCCTGGCCAGTGATCTCCCGCTGCTGGTGGAGATCATCGACACCGAAGAGCGGATCGAACAGGCGATCGCCACCCTGCGGCCCCACCTCGCCGACCGGCTGGTGGCCACCTGGCCGGTACAACTGCTGCGTACCGGCTGGAACGGGAATGGGGAGGACGCGCCATGATCGAGCACCTGCGCAAGGTTCCGCTCTTTTCCGAGTTGAGCGACGACAACCTGCTCTCGATCGCCCAGCTGGGGCATGTCGACGCCGTCCCGCCCAATACCATGGTCCTGCAGGAGGGGGACAAGGGCGACGCCCTCTTCATCGTGCTCGAAGGGAGGGTGAAGATCTGTTACTATGCCCCCGACGGACGCGAGGTGATCCTGAGCATCCTCGAGGAGGGGCAGTTCTTCGGGGAGATGGCCCTGCTCGCCTGCAGCACCCGCTCGGCCACGGTGATCACCATGACCACCAGCCGCCTGGCCCAGATCCGCTGCCAGGACTTCAAGGAGCTGCTGCGCCGCCACCCCGAGATCGCCGTCGGCATGTTGGCGGAGGTGACCGGACGGCTGCGCCGCACCAGCCAGCTGCTCGAGCGCCTGAGCACCATGAACGTCCCCGCCCGGCTCTACATGCTGATCCTCGACCAGTGCCACCAGACACGAGCACTGCTCCCCTCGGAGCAGACCGAACACTTCCCGGTGATCGAACTGCCGATCCATCAGGTGCTGGCCGACCAGATCGCCACCAGCAGGGAGACGGTCAGCCGCGCCATCAGCAGGCTGAAGAAGAACGGCATCCTCACTCCGGTCGAAGGGCGCCACAACTTCTTCAGGGTGGATGTCCGCGCGCTGGAGACTCTGACCCAGATCATGGTCTGATGGTTTCGCAAGCAACCATCATCGCGGCCACGGACGGCCGCGCAAAGCCGAAGCTTGCGCAAGCAAGCGATGGATTTGTAAGGGGATCGAAGACCGCGCTCTTCGATCGCCGTCAAGCAAAAAGTCCACGGACGGACTTTTTGCGATTCGACCAGACATGACCATCACCACCATCGACAGCGAGGCCGCGCCGGCGGCCGTTGGGCCTTACAGCCATGCGGTGCGCCATGGCAACACCCTCTACCTCTCCGGCCAGATCGGCCTCGACCCCGCCTCGGGGACGCTGGTTCCGGGGGGGGTGACCGCCGAGACGCAACAGATCCTGCGCAATCTCGATGCGGTACTCGCCACCGCGGGGGCCTCCCGTACCCAGATCGTCAAGGCGACGATCTATCTGGTGGAGATGGAGGACTTCCGGCAGGTCAACGCCATCTACGGCGATTGGCTGGGAAACCACCGCCCGGCGCGGGCCACCGTCGCCGTCGCCCGCCTCCCCTTGGATGCCCGCATCGAGATCGATCTCGTCGTCGCACTCTGATCGCCGTCGTCGCGATCTGATCGCGCGCCGGTGGCGGTGGCACGCTCACCGGCCGGCGGCGATCAACGCCTCCAGCTCGCGGTTGCGCTGCTCCAGCCGGGCGATGTGGCGCGCGTTGGAGATGGCCACCGCACAGGCTGAGGCGAGCGTGCGGACGATGGTCTCGTCGATCGGGGTGAAGGCGTGGCCGCCGGCCTTCTCGGTCAGGTAGATCACCCCCTCGATCTCCTCCTCGAAGAGGATCGGCGCCCCGAGGAAGGTGTGCATCACCGCATGGCCGGGCGGAAAGCCCGCCGCACGCGGATGGGTGGTGATATCGGCGATCCGCACCACCTCGTGCTGCTCCCACATCAACCCGAGCAGCCCCTTCCCCTCGGGCCAGTGGCCGTCGAGCCTGGCCAGCTCCTCCTCGCCCATCCCCAACGGGATGTAGTGGCGCCCCTCATCGGCGACATAGGAGATCATCGCGTAGCGCGCGCCGGTCAACTCCATCGACAACTCGCCGACATGGCGCAAGATCCCCTCGAGCTCGGTGCCCCTGGTCAAGGAGATCACCGCCTGGGCCAGCTTCTCCTGCTGCAGGATCAGTTGCCGTTCCATCGCCGTATGCTTGAACATGGCCGCACTCCTTTTGCGGGCAACGGTATGACCTGTGCGGCTCGATAGCAACTGTCGGCCCGGTTCAGGGCATGCGCGGTTCTGCTCCCCCCTGTCTGATCGCCCGCACCAGAACCAGCGCCAGCAGGGCCAGCCCGACCATGGAGAGCGCGCCCAACCCGGCATGCTTCAGCCACTGACAGGCAAAGATCCACACCGCCAACGCCAGTAATACCACCATGACACCGATCAGATGCAGCACGATCCCGGCCACGCCGCCGGCGCGGCCAGCGGCAGCAAAGATGGCGGCAAACGGGGCACGCAAGTACTGCTCCAGCCGCAACAGCAGCCCCGGCCGCCGCAGAGCCACCCAGCCAAGAGCGACCACAGCCAGCGCAAAGACACCGTAGTCGACCAGCAGCAGGGCCACATCCCCCCGGTCCAGCATGGACGGAGCCACGCCACGGGTGGCATAGCCCTCCCCCTGATCGAGCGGATCGGCCAACGCCGAGGCAAGCGGCCCGAACAGCGCCACGCCGCCCCCGACCAGAAGAGGCCACCGGCTCACGACTCCAGCTCCACCGCCCCCGGCTCGCGCGCCTGCTTCTGCTCCTCCTCGAAGCTGCGCATCGCCTGCAACCCCACGGTCATGGCAAAGAGGATGCCGCCGGCGGCCGTGGCGTGCCATCCGTGGGTGTTGACCCAGTGGCAGAGCAACAGCCAGCCGACCACCACCGGACCGAAGAGCAACAGCTGCAGCCACATCCCCCGCCCCCGGCCCAGACCGATCCACAAACCGACCGGCAGGACAAACCACCAACTGCGCCGGTGGTAGCCCCGCCAACAGATCAGGACGATCACGATCAACAGAATCAGATCGGCCATCGTTCGGTGAAACAGGGTCTCACGGGCGGGAGGCGGGGACCTTGCACGCCCCCGCCGCGGAAGGGGTCAGCAGCCGCAAGGCGATCCACAGCAACGGCCAGCCATGCCAGAAGAGGTCGAAGAGATCGATCGGCCGGTGCAACGATCCATCGAACAACATCCGCAGCTTCTCTACCAGATGGGGCTCGGGGAAGATCGGCATCACGCCCAGCAGCAATGCCGCCACCACCAGCATCGACATCGGTGGACAGTGCAACCAGCCGAACAGGCGCCTCATCCGGCGGAGAACTCCTCGAATGCCTGCATCGCCTCAGCCGCATACATCAGCGACGGCCCTCCACCCATGTAGACCGCCACCCCCAGCGCCTCTTCCAGCTCCTCCCTGCCCACCCCCAGCGACACCAGCGCCTTGACATGGAAGCCGATGCAACCCCGGCAATGGCCGGCAACGCCGATGGCCAGGGCGATCAACTCCTTCTGCTTCCGGTCCAGCGCCCCATCCGCCATCGCCGCCTGCGCCATCGCGGAGAATCCCTTCATCACATCCGGGATATCCCGACGAAGCTCGCCGATGGTTGAGGAAAGACTCCGGGTCAGTTCGTGGTACGGTGCCATCACGCAACACTCCTGTTGATTTTCGATCCCCGGGCGGCCCGGACCGGTCAGTCCGCCCCCCCGCGTCACTTCAGCCGTTCGATTCCCATCCGCTTGAGAAATGCCCGCTCGATGAACGGCTCGGAAACCCCGGTCTTCATCTTGCGTATGAAATACTTCTCGAAGCCGACCTTGGCGGTATGGACCCACTTGCCGCCACGCGCCCACACCTTGTTGCGCGGCGGAATCTGCGGGTAGGCGACCAACGCCACGCCGCGATCCCCGAAGTCGGCCAGGCAGATCGCGCCCCAGGTGCCGCTCTTCTCCGGTTTCTCCCCCTTCAGATCGTGGATGATGTTGTGCACGATCGCCGTGGTCATCGTCTCGATCATGAAGCCGGTCTTGGGGGTGCCCACCGGCAGCGGTGTTTTCTCGACCGGAGGGATCGCCACGATCACTCCGGTACCGTAGATGTTGGGGAACTTCGGGTTCTGCTGATACTCGTTGATCACCACGAACCCCATCGGATTGCACAGCCCCTCGCAGTTGGCCACCGGCCCCACGCCACGGAACGGCGGCATCAACATGGCAAAACGGTGCTCAAGCGTCCCTTTGGCGACCACTTCGCCGTGGCGATCCACCTCTTCGTAGTCCAGGCTGTGCTCATGAATCGCGGTGGTCTTGCAGTTGGTGATGAACTTGATGTCCCGCTTGCGCAGCTCGCTCTCCAACAGCCCCTTGGAATCCTCGACGCCGCCCAGCCCGAGATGGCCGATGTAGGGCTCGGGGGTGATGAAGGTGATCGGCACCTTGTCGCGAATCTTGCGCCGGCGCAGCTCGGTATCGAGAATGGTGACGAACTCGTAGGCCGGCCCGAAACAGGAGACCCCCTGCACGGCACCGACGACGACCGGACCGGGATCCTTGCAGAACTCCTCGAAGGCGTGCCAGGCCTCCACCGCGTGATCGACGTGGCAGATCGAGTGGGTATGCCCCTCCGGCCCAAGCCCGGGAACCAGCTCGAAAGCGAGCCTGGGGCCGGTTGCGACGATCAGGTAGTCGTAGTCGAGTCGCTGGCCGTTGCCCAGCCGCAGGGCGTTCTCGTCGGCCAGGATCTCGTCCACGCCGCAGGAGAGGAAGTTGATCCCCTTCTTGTTGAGATAGGGGGCGCAGGGGAAGCTGATCTGCTCCTTGTCGCGCCAGCCGACCGCCACCCAGGGGTTGGATGGTGTGAAGTGAAAGTAGTCGACATTGGAGATGACCGTCACCTCGTGATCTCCGCCCAGCTTGTTGAGCGCATCCTTCATTTCGTATGCGGCCGGCATACCGCCGATGCCCGCGCCGATGATCGCTACATGTGCCATGTACCCGTACCTCTCTGTTTCGATTTCATGCTCCTTCCTCCCCGTGCGCCAGCGATGTCAGCATGGCCGCATCGCGCACCCGCACCGACCCCCGTCCCAGAAGCAGCGCACCGCGCCGCTCCAGATTCTTCAACACCCGGCTGACCACCTCGCGCGCCGTGCCCAGCTCGACGGCCAGCTCCTGATGGGTGGCCCGCACCTCCCTGCGCCCCTGGGCACTGCGTTGGAGCAGAAGCCGGGCGATGCGCCGATCCATCCGGCCGAAGGCCACCTGCTCGATCAGCATCATCAGATCGCTGATCCGCTCGCCGATCCCGGCCATGACCAGGGCGCGGAACCTTCGGGAGCCCTCCATCGCCTGCTCGAACGCCTCCGCAGGGATCAACACCAGCTCCACCTGCTCTTCGGCGATCCCCTCGCACGGATAGCTGCGGCCGCCGAGCAGACAGGTGGTGGTCAACATGCAGTTCTGCCCCGACTCCACCCGATAGAGCACGATTTCATGCCCTTCGGGATCCATCTTCTGCACCCGGATCGAACCATCGAGCACCAGCACGAACCCCCTAGGGGCATCGCCGTCGCGAAACAGCACCGTTCCGGGCTCCACCCGCATGCGCACCGCCGCGGCAACCGCCTTCCGCCAGGCGGAATCGTCGATGGCGGCCAGCGCGGGAACACAGGCCAACCATGAAGGCGTCGCACCGGATTCCATCACCCGGCGATCGTCTGCAACACCTGTTCGAAGAGTTGCCTGGCCTCGGCGGCCAGCTCATTCAGTCCGGGATGTCGCACCACCCCGAGCATGGCATCCGGGTCGATGATCGACACCTCGGTGCGCCCCTCCTCATCGGTGCGGATGAGAACGTTGCACGGCAGGAGCAGCCCCACCTCGGGCGCAAGGGAGATCGCCCGGTGGGCCAGCCGCGGGTTGCATGCCCCGAGAATCCGATAGGGGGGATGGTCGACGCCGATCTTCTTCTTCAGCGTCTCCGCGACATCGATCCTGGTCAGCACCCCGAAACCGACCTGTTGCAACGCCTCGGTGACCGCCTGCTCCGCTTCGTCCACCGATCCCGCAACGTGGACGCGCATTCCCACATCGTTCATGATGGAATCGCAAAACGTCCCTCCATGGACGTTTTGCTCGCCTTACAAAACCGTCGCCTGCTTGCGCAAGCTCCCGTTTTGCGCGGCCCTCCGTGGCCGCGATGCCGGCTTCCTGCGAAGCCGGGATTCATCCAGCTCCCTGCTCGACCGGATAGCCCGCTTCGATCCAGGCCAAGGTACCTCCGGCCACGTTGAACAGACGTGCATGACCGTGGTGGTCGCTGAGGTATTTCAGCGCCTGGGCCGATCGTGCACCCGAACGGCAGATGAGGTAGACGTCTCGATCCTTGGGTACCTCGTGCGCCCGCGCCGGCAGGGCATCCAAGCTGATGAGCCGCGCCCCCGGAACATGGCCCCGGGCATACTCCTCCGGCGTGCGCACGTCGATGAGGCAACACTGTTCGTCATCCGCCCCGGACCAGAGCCGATGAAGCTCCTCGACCGTGATCTGCTTCATAAATGATTCCATCGCAAAAAGTCCGTCCATGGACTTTTTGCTTGACGGGGATCGAAGAGCGCGGTCTTCGATCCCCTTGCAAATCCGTCGGTTGCGTCTGCAACCTCCGGATTTGCGCGACCCTCCATGGTCGCGATGATGGTTTCTTGCGAAACCATCATGAATGATTCCATCGCAAAAAGTCCGTCCATGGACTTTTTACTCAACAAAAAGCGCAAGACGTGACTTTCGTTTTCCTTACAAATCAACAAGTTGACCTCGCATGCTCTTGATTTGCGCGGCCGTCCTGGCCGCGAATGCCGACTGCTTACGAAGTCGTCATGGACGCCCTCCTTTGTTCACGGGAAATCCAGCATCGCGCCAGCCCCGCATGCTCGCCGGCACCACTTCGATATTGGTGTAGCCGCGCGCGGCCAGCAGCTTTCCGGCGCGGGCGGCGCGTACGCCCCCCTCGCAATAGAGGTAGACCTGTTTGTCATGCGGCACCTCGCCCAGACGCATGGCCAGAGTATCCACCGGAATGTTGATCGCCCCCGGGATATGGCCCGAGCGGTATTCGGCCGGTGTACGCACATCGATGAAGACGAAGGGGATGGGGGAGCGGCTCCCCTGCAGCCAGTGGTCATGCGCATGGCTGAGGGTGGCCACCTCGTAGCCTTCCACGGAGCGCTTGCCCATCCCGCAGGCCAAGACGTTGCCGGTGATCAGCCACAGCGACATCCCGATCACAACCCAAACGCGTGTTCTCATATCATTCGCTCCGTTCGATTGATGTTGCGGGAAAATCCCGGCACGGCACAGACGCCCCAACCCGCAAACCGGTCACAGCGCATCCCGGAACATGACGCCGCCGATGACCACCAGCAGCAGGCGGAACGCCTCCTGCAGCCGCTCCACCGGCAACCGCTGCAGCAGCCAGTTGCCGAGGAGGCTTCCGACCATCGCCAACAGCGCGATCACCACCAGCGGCGCCGGAGCGAGTGCCACCCGTCCCAGCCAACCGACCGCCGCCGCCAATGCGTTGCCGGTGATCAGCAGCAGCGAGTGGGCCACCGCCAGCCGATAGTCGGGCACCCCCAGCCACAACAGCGCCGGCACCATCAAAAATCCTCCACCCACCCCCAGTACGCCGGTCACCACGCCCAACAGCGCACCGACCAGCAGCGTGTGCGCGCAGCGGCAGGCGGAGCCACCACCGAGCGCATGCGGCTTCGGCCGCCCCATCCACCAGGCCACGAACCAGGTCAGTGCACCGAAGAGGGCGCTCTGCACCGCTGCCGGGATCACGAGGCCGACCTGCGCCCCCAGCCAACCGCCGACCACCCCGCCGGCAGCGAACCAGCCCAGTAGAGGCCAGTGGATCTCTCTCCAGGGGTTGTGCCGCAGCAACGCCGCCAGGCTGACCGCGGCGACGATCCACAAGCTGGAGGCGATCGCCTGCTTGAGCGGCATGTGCAGCAGATGGGTGAGCAGCGGCACGGTGGTCATTCCCCCGCCGGCGCCGAAGAGCGCCAACAGAAGACCGATGAGCGGTGCGAGCAGCCATCCCCACCACAGGGTCACGACCGGTGGTCGGGGCGACTGCCCCCACGGCGACCGCCGGCTGCGACCTCCGTGGAGGAATGCGTCGCGATGTGAACAGGGAATGATCGAATCGCAAAAAGTCCCTCCGTGGACTTTTTGCTCGACGGCGATCGAAAAGCACGGTTTTCGATCGCCTTACAAAACAGTCGCTTGCATGCGCAAGCTCCCGTTTTGCGCGGCCGTCCATGGCCGCGTTGATGGTTTCTTGCGAAACCATCAGGGAATGACGGCTTCGCAAGATGCCGGCATCGCGGCCATGGAGGGCGGTGCAAATCCGGCCGCGGCCAGGCGACGGATAGGTGAAGGAATCGAAGCGCGCGGCCTTCGCTCTCCGCCGGGCACAACGCCCACGGACGGACTTTTTGCGATTCGATCATCAATGAATCAGGCGCGGGGGCCTCGGGGGTGAGGGAGGTGAGGAGCGACCCCCGCGCCTGAACCGGTACGCCCGCCCGGTGTCCCTTCCGTCGCATCACTCCGGAACACCGAGCCGGGCGAGAATCTTCTCCATCAGGCACCACCGGGTGAAACCCGACTGCAACAGGTTGGCACCGACGAAGGCGGTGAACCAGAGCCAGGTCGGCTCACCCAGCGGCACACCGTTGACGACATGGGCCAGATAGAGGCTGAGCAGGACGAAGCCACCTGCGATGATGCGAATCATACGTGCGATGTTCATCGTATTCCACCTCCTTGTCCGATCGGGACGGCATCCGCCTTCCGCTGCCACAGGTAGTAGATCAGCGGGATGATGAAGAGGGTGAGCACGGTGGCGGCCAGCGTGCCGAAGGCCATCGAGACCCCCAGCCCGCCGAAGACCGGATCGCTGATCATCACCGAGGTGCCGGCGATCACGGCCAGCGCGGTCAGCAGGATGGGACGGGCGCGCACCGCACCGGCCTCGAGCACCGAGGTGCGCACCGAGTAGCCGCGGGCGCGGTAGTCGAGGATGAAATCGATCAGCAGCGTGGAGTTGCGCACCACGATACCGGCCAGGGCGATCATGCCGATCATCGAGGTGGCGGTGAACGGCTGGCCGGTGATCCAGTGGCCGGGGAAGATGCCGATCATGGTCAGCGCGGTCGGCGCCATCACCAGCACCGGCAGCAGAAACCGGCCGTAGTAGCCGACCATCAGCAGGTAGATCAGCACCAGCGCGACGATGAAGGCGGCGCCCAGATCGCGGAAGACATCGAGGGTCAGCCGCATCTCGCCGTCCCACAGCAGCTGGTAGCCGAAGGTGTCCTCGGGCACCGGATCGGTGAAGCGCAATCCCCCCGTGGTCAGCCGGTGGCCGGGAATCGGCGTGCTGCCGTCGAGCGCCCGATCCATCTCGAGCAGCGGATAGACCTGCGACCCCCGTTTCGGCTCACCGGTGACGTAGACCACCGGACGGCCGTCCTTGCTCATGCGCGGTTTGGGCACCGTCCTCCGCTCGATGGTCGCCACGCTGGAGAGCTGCACCGCGCCGTTGCGCCCGGAAACATAGATGCGGTGCAGATCCTCGGGATGGACCCGCTGCGTGCGCGGCAAACGCACGGTGATCGCCACCGGATGGCGCTCCTCGTCGCGATGGAGCGCGCCGATGGAGAAGCCCTGCAGGTAGTCGCGCATCGCCTGGGTGACGCGCGCGGTCGGCACCCCCAGGCGGGCGGCCTTCTCCTTGTCGATCCGCACCCGCCACTCGACCTGATCGGCGCCGATCGAGTCATCGACATCGGTCACGTCCCAGGTGGAGGAGAACCGCTGCCGCACCCTGGCGGCGATCGCCCGCCGGCCGGCCTCATCCGGGCCGTAGATCTCGGCCAGCAGGGTGGCGCGCACCGGCGGCCCCGGTGGATCCTCGACCAGCTTCACATTGGCCTCGGGGTGGGCGGCAAGCAGCGGCGCCAGCCGGTCGCGCAGCCGCAGCACGATCTGGTCGGAGCGGAGATCGCGCTCCCGCTTGTCGACCAGATTGACCCGGATCTCGGCCAGATGGCTGCCGCGACGCAACACCGCGCCGCGCAGCATACCGTTGAAATCGATCGGCCCGGCCCGGCCGACGAAGATCTCGTAGTCGGTGACCATCGGATCGCTGCGCAGCAGATCGCCGACGCGCCGGGCCATGGCGTCGGTCTCCTCCAACGGCGTCCCCTCGGGCATGTCGATGGTGATGTTGAAGGTGTTCTTGTTCCCCTTGGGCAGCATCTTGAGCTCGACGGTGCCGGGCGTGGGGGGACCGTTGATCCCCTCCGGCCGCACGAACTGCCACGCCGGCTCCCACAGGGCGAAGGCGAAGAGCAGCGCCACCACCAGCCAGAAGCCGCGCCGCAGCCCGGGGCGATCGATCAGCGGTGCGGCCAGCCGCATGTAGCCGCGATGGATCCAATCCTTGGGGTCGGCGTCGCGCTCCTCCATGGTCGGCTCCTGGATCCGGCAGGGCATCCAGCGCAGGGCGATCCAGGGGATCAGCCCGTAGGCGACGATCAGCGAGGTGGCCATGGCGATCGGCGCGTTGAAGGGGATCGGCCCCATGTAGGGCCCCATCATGCCGGTGACGAAGGCCATCGGGATGAAGGCGAGGATGACGGCGATGGTGGCGATGATCGTCGGCTTGCCGGTCTCGTTGGTGGCGGCGATGATGGTGCGCACCTTCTGCTTGAGCGACGCCACACCGCGATGGAGGTGGCGATGGACATTCTCGATCACCACGATGGCGTCGTCGACCAGCAGGCCGAGGGAGAGGATCAGGGCAAAGAGGGTGATGCGGTTGATCGTCTGGCCGGCGATCAGCCCGATGGCCAGCACGATGAAGAGGATCAGCGGGATGTTGAGCGTGACGATCGCCGCCTCGCGCCAACCGAGGAAGAGCAGCATGATGACCACCACCGAGACAATGGCGATGGCCAGATGCTCGATCAGCAGGTTGACGGCGGCATCGGCGCGC
>RFFX01000009.1 GCA_003696765.1 Zetaproteobacteria bacterium
ATCGGCCGGCGCTTCATCGCCCAAGGGGTGGTCGCGCTGCTCTTCACCTGGAGCTACAAGGTCTTCCCCATCCTGGTGCCGCTGGCCCTATTCGCCGTGGTCTGCGACCGGGTGGCGCTGGGCAGGATCGATCCGCGCCCGCTCATCGCCACCGGTCTGGGCATCGCCCTCGGCCTGATCGTCAATCCGTGGTTTCCCGACAACATCGGCTTCCTATGGAACGCCATCCGGATGAAGATCCTCACCGTCCACTTCCACACCAGTGTCGGCAAGGAGTGGTACTCCGCCGACGCCGACTACTACCTCAAACACGCCTTCCTTCCCTTGCTCGCCTACATCACCGGTCTGCTGTGCACCGACCGGAGCGAATGGCGGCTGGATCGCGCGCGGCTCTTCTGGTTCCTCACCGCCACCATGTGGCTGGTGCTGACCTTCAAATCCCGCCGCTTTATCGAATTTCTGGCCCCAAGCGCCATCCTCTTCCTCGCCTTTGCCGCCCGCGGATGGCTGGAGCGCTGCGCCATCCCCGGCTACCGGCGTCGGCACCGGCTCCACCGGCCGGCGGCCGTCGCCCTGCTGCTGGTCACAATCAGCGGCTGGCACGCCTGGGGACGTATCTACGAAACCATGAAGTACGCCAATCCCGGCGACGCCTACAAACAGTGCGCCCGCTGGCTGATCGACCACACGCCCGAAGGGTCCCGGGTGTTCAATGTCGACTGGGACGACTTCCCCAAACTGCTGTTTCACGACCCGCACAACAGCTACATCGTCGGCCTCGACCCCGACTACATGCGGCTGAAGGATCCCGAGCTGTACAGAAAGTGGCGTCGCATCGCCCGCGGCAAGGAACACCGCCATCCAGCCTACGACATCGTGCACGACTTCGGCGCCCGCTACATCTTCACCGACGACGGCCACGCCGCCTTCCGCTGGTATGCCGACCACAACCGCTTCATGAAGCAGCGCTACCACGACGACTACTGCCACGTCTACGAGATCGTCGGCGACCCGGTGGCCGCCTACCGCAAGGCGACGGGAGACAACGACCCGGACCCGGGATCCGACTGATCGTCCTGTTTTGCCGACAGCCTCTTCGCCGACAGGCTCTCGAGCACATCGGCCAGCCGCGCGCCCAGGATGGCACTGATGTTGAAGTTGAGGCGTGAGACCACCCCCGGGAAGTGGCGCAGGTCGCGGCGCAGCCGCTCGTAGTCGAAGCGCAGCACGGTGACATCGCTGGTCGCCCGCACCGTCGCGGTGCGCAGCGTCTCACGGACGAAGCCGATCTCGCCGACCAGATCGCCACGCCCCAGATCGGCCAGCTTGATCTCGCGACCGGCGTCGTTGCGCACCACCTCCAACGTACCGCACAGCACCACATACATACAGCGTTCGATGGTGCCCTGCTCGATCAGCAGCTCCCCCTTCTTCAGCTCCCGTGACTCGGTGATCAGGATCGCCTTGCAGATCTGGTAGGTGCTCATCCCGGCGAAGAGCGGACTCTCCTCGAGCAAGCGCTGCTGCCAGAAGGTCTCCAGCATGCGATGCAGGCTGACCAGCCGTGTCCGCGCCATCACCAGCGGCGTCACCAGCAGGTTGGTGAAGAGCGCGATCATGATCGTCGCCGCGGCCAGTGCGCCAAACTGGGCGATGATGGCGAACTGCGACCGCATCAACACGGCGAATCCGAGCGCCAGCGCCAGTGTAGTGGTGGCCATCGGCGCCGCCTCCTCCTCGACGGTCTGCTGCACGGCATCGGTGAAGCTGGGGGCGTTGCGGCTGAGGTCGTTGTAGCGGGTCAGCAGATGGATGGTGTTGTCGATGGCGATGCCCATGACGATCACCGCCACCATCGCCGTGCCGGGGTTGAGCGGAATCTCCACCAGCCCCATGACGCCGAACATGATGATGATCGGGATCAAATTGGGAATCAAGGAGATCAGCCCGCCCTTGATCGAGGTGAACATCAGCGACATCAGCAGAAACACCACCAGCAGCAGCACCGACAGCGACGTGACCTGGTCGCGGATCAACCGCTCGGCGTTGCCGTTGATCATGATCCCTTCGCCCAGCACCCGCACGGTAATGGACGGCCCGGCGATATCGGCGGCCGCCCGGCGCAACTCCTCCACCAGGCGGTTGAGCGTGGCGGAATCGCTGATGTTGTGGCGGACGGTGATCACCGCCCGACGGTAGTCGTGGCTGACCAATGGGCGCAGGGTGTTGCGATGGAGAAAGAGCAGGTACTGCGCCACCTGCTCCCGGGTCGCCGGCACCTCGTGGAAGCGGGGATCTCCACCGTGGAAGGCCTGATGGACCAGCGCCAGGTAGTCGGCCAGCGAGCTGCTGCGGTCGAAGGCCTGCTGTCGGGCGATGAAGCGCTGGATCTCGGCCAGCTTGCGGATCATCGCCGGCTGCTGGAAGGCCATGGGTTGATCGCTGATCAACTCGACATAGAAGATGCCGATGCCGGCCAGATCGCGATGCAGGATCGCACTCTCGACGACGACCGGGTTGTCCTGACGGAAGTAGGAGATCGGGTTGTTGGTCACCTCCAGCCGCATCGCCTGCCACAAGAAGAGGGCGGAGAGCAGGGCGGTACCGGCCAGCACCGCTCTGGGGTGGTGCGTATTGGCGTGGCGGAACAGCGCCACCAGCAGCCCCGGCACCGTGCGCCTGCGGGGCCGCCCCGGATCGGGTGCAAGCGCCTCCGCCCACCGGCTGCGCGCCGGCCCGAAACGGGCCAGCAGGATCGGGATCAACAGCATGGTGACAATACCGTTGCAGGCGATGGCCAGGGTGGCGGCGACGGCGAAGTCACGGATCAGGGGCATGCCGGTGAAGATGTTGCTGGCGAAGCCGGCCAGGGTGGTGGCGATGGTCAACAGCATCGGTACGCCGAGCTCACCCACCATGGCCTGTGCCGCCGCAAGCCTCGGCCGCGTCCCCTCCGGCCGCAGCAGCCGCAGATAGCCGGCCACCATGTGGTTGTCCTCGGTGGAGCCGATGACGATGACCAGCGACGGCAGCATGGCGCAGAGGATGTTGAGCGGCAGGCCGCACCACCCCATGATGCCCAGGGTCCAGATCAGCCCCAGACCCGCGGAGATCAGCGGCACCAGTGCGGCGGTGAGGCTGCCGAACATCGACAGTACCACCACCACCAGCACCAGCGCGGAGAACGGCGCCAGCCAACGCATATCCTCGACCAGCAGCCGACGCAGCTCGGCGCCGATGCGCGCCCCCCCGATCTGGAAGAGCCGCTGGAAATCGTGCCGCCCCGAGGCCAGCACCCGGTCGATCGCCGCGCTGATCGCCCGTTCGCTCGGCGCACCCGGCCGATCGTCCAGGGTCAGCACCAGTGCCGTGGCGTAGCCGTCGCGCGAGATGATGTTGCCCACCAGCAGCGGATTGGCCAACGCCCGGGCGCGGATACGGGCGATCTCCGAGGGCTTCTCGGGCAACTGCGGAATCAACCGGCCGGAGGTGATCGCGCCCGGCTGGCCATGGATGGTGCGCACGGTGAAGAGATCATCGATGCCGCGCACGCCCCGGGTGGTCAGCAGCGCGTCGTGCAGCCGCTTCAACCGGGCCAGCTTCTCCTGGCTGAACAGCCGCGGATCGCGCACATAGACCAGCGTACGGCTGTCGCTGCCGAACTCGCGCACCACCTGCCGGTAGGCATTCCAGTCGGGATCGTCATCGGAGACCAGGCTGGAGAAGCTGCTGTCGACCTGCAGCCGCAACACCCCGGGAGCCAGCAGCAGGGTGATCGACAGCAGCAACAGCAGCGTCACCCGCTGGTGGCGCAGCGGGGCGAGCAGCGGGTTGCCTGGCTCCGCCCGATCCGACGGCACTAGCGTGGCCCGTGCCCGCTGATCGCCGCCGGATCGAACAGCGAGGGCGGCACGAAATCGCGGCCGAAGATGCGGCTGTCGGTCTTCAGGATCGAGCGATGGCGCTCCGGAAACGACTCCATCACCACCATGTCGCTCACCCACCCCTGCAACGCCACATGGCGCAGATCGTGCCGCCGCAGCCGCTTGATCAGCCGTCCTTCGCGAAAGTAGTCGACCCGGTCGATCACCCGGTTGTCCTGACGGACGAAGAGCAGCCGCCGGCTGTAGCCGGTAAGCTGCGCCACCGCCGGCGTGCGCGGCCGCGCCTCGACGACGAACCAGCGATCGTCCCCCTCCACCCGATCCTTCAGCCGCCGGTAGCGGTAGTCGGCCATCTGCTCCGGCAGCAGGTCGGCCACGGCGAAATCGCTGCCCAGAAAGCGACCGTCGCGATCGGAGGAGCGGTAGGCGACCATCGGCCCGCCCAGCGCGGGCAGGTAGATGGTGCTGTGGACCGCACCGTTGGGGGCCACGCGGGCCAGCAGGGCGGTGCCGCGGATCGCCTCCGGGTCGGTGAATCTGAGCAGGATCCGGATGGTTCCGTCCCGCTCCACCCGGGTGTAGCGGCGCAGGCGACGGACATCGCGGTGGCCGTCACGATCGATCAGCACCATCGACTGGACGACATACTCGAAGGGGTAGCCGGGGTTGCGCGCGAGGCTGTCACGCACGATCCCGGCGCCGTCGACCGCCGCGGCCGACACGGGAGCCAGCAGCAGGGCGAGCCCGAGCGACCGCCAAAGGAGGCGGCCGCCGACCGGCGCGCCCCTCACCCGGACGGCGCGTGGAACCGGCGACGGATCTCCCGGGCGATCTCCCGGGAAAACCGGCCGAATACCCTGCTCATCGACCGGGTGGTCTCCTCCCAACCGTCAACCTTGCCCGCCCCATGCAGCCGGGAGATGCGCGCCACCAGCGTGCGGCCGCTGCGGCCATCGATCAGCCGCCACTGAGCGTCGAGCTGGACGACGCCGTCGGCCATTCGCTCGAAACGCAGCACCTCGACCATCACCCGCACCATCGCCGGCTCGCTCGGACGATAAGGGGCGATGGCGATCTGCGTGGTGCCAAGCGCATCGCCCAGATTCCTCGCCAACAGTCGCATCATGTTGTCGCGCAGCTTGCCGCCCCATTGGGCGTGTTCGGCCAACACCAGCTCGTTGTTGCTGCTGTGGCTGACGATCTGCGGCCGGTCGAGGTATTTCGGCAGACGCAACATGTTGATCTCCAGCGACAGCCCGGGCATCGCCCCGGCAGCCGGATGGGTGGCATCCGGGGTGAGCACAAAGTAGTGGGTCGGGGTGCTGCCGCAGGCCGAGAGCAGCAACAGCAGGATCAAAGGCAACCAGCGCATCGGATCTACTCCTTGCCGAAGAGGATCGAGTTGGGGTGGCGCTCGAGCAGATCGAGGAAGCCGCGCAGTGCGCGCGCCGCCTCGGAGAGGTCGTCGCTCAGCCGGATGAGCTTGTACTGCAGCGGCGCATCGGGCCGGGCCATGGCATTGATCAGGTCGAGGGTATGCCGCGCCTTGGCCAATACGGCGTGGCCGGAGGCGAGCAGCTCGTCGAGATTGCCGGCGATCGGCTCGGTATGGCGGTCGACCTTGGCAAGGATCGAGCGCAGCGAGGCGATGGAGGCGCGCAGATCGGTCACCGTCTGCTGCACCTCCGGCCGCTTGACCACGCCGTTGATCCCCTGGAGGATGGAGAGCAACTCGGCACCGATCTTGTCGGTCTCCACCTTCTCCAGCTTGTCCAGGATCTTCTTGGCCGAGGCGGTGAGCTGGGCGAATCCGCCGGGGATGGTCGGCATCTCCGGAATCTCCTTGATCGCACCAACCAGCCGGACCGGCGTGCCGGGATGCATGTCCAGCGCGACGAAGAGCTTGCCGGTGAGCAGGTTGCCGGTCTCCAGCTGCGCGCGCAGCCCCTTTTCGACCAGCTTGCGGAAGGTCTGGTAGGGTGAGGCGTTTCTGGTGCCGCCGATCGGAACCACCCGCTCGGGCTCGATCTCCAGCAGCACCGGGATGCGGAAGGTGGCGTCCTTCATGTTGAACTCCAGCCGCAGATCGGTCACCTGCCCCACCTTGATCCCCTTGAACTCCACCGGCGCGCCCGGCGCCAGACCGCGCACCGAACTGTCGAAGAAGGCGACGAACTTCATCTTGCGGGTGAACCCATGCTCGACCACCTTCTCGTGGTTCTCATAGAGGGTGAAGAGCACGCCGTCGATCTTCTCGTTGCTTTTTTTGCCGGCCTGCGGCGTCTCGAAGGCGATGCCGCCGTAAAGCAGCGACAGCATCGATTCGCTGTGCACCTTGAAGCCGTCGGCCCCCATCGACACATCGATGCCGCTGACGTTCCAGAACTTGCTGTTGCTGTGGACCAGCGCATCGAACGGCTTGTGGACGAAGGCGTGGATGAAGATGCTCTTGTTGTCGTTGCCCAGCTCGTAGCCCAGCACCTCACCGGCCCTCAGTCCGCGGTAGTAGATGGGCGAGCCGGCATCGAGCGAACCCAGCTTCTGCGCCACCAGCTCGACCCGGACCCCGGGGGTGTCCCCCTTGACCAGCGGCGGCTTCTCCAGCCCCTGGAAATGGGTCTGGAACCGCCCCTCGCCGGGATCGAGCGCGATGTAGGCGCCGGAGACCAGGGTGCTCAGGCCGGAGACGCCACGCAACGACAGCCGCGGCTTGACCACCCAGAAGCGGGTGGAACGCTTGAGCAATACCCCGCTCTCCTTCTCCATCTGCGCGGTCAGCGTCACGCTGCGGTAATCCTCGGAGAAGCGCACGGCGGTCACCTTGCCCACCTCGACATCCTTGAACTTGATGCGGGTCTTGCCCGGCTCGATCCCCTCCGCCGTCTTGAAGGTGATGGTGATCACCGGACCCTTGTCGTGCACGCTTTTGAAGATCAGCCAGCCGCCGATGATCAGCGTGACCAGCGGAACCAGCCAGACCAGGGAGAGGGAGCGGCGCGGCTTCACCTCGGGGGCGGGATGGCGGTCTGCATCGCTCATGGGTCGGGCAGATTATCCCAGATCAGCCGTGGATCAAAGCTTTCCGCGGCGAGCATGGTGAGCACCACCACCGCCGCGAAGAAGAGGGCGCCCAGGTTGGGCTCGATGGTGGCCAACCGCCCCATCTGCACCAGGGCGGTGAGCAACGCGACGACGAAGACGTCGACCATCGACCAGGCGCCGACCGCCTCGGCCAGCCGGTAGAGCCGGGTGCGGTCCACCGGCCGCCGGGGCGAGCGCTTGTGGATGGTGCGCAGGATCCACGAGAAGGCGATCAACTTCAGGCCCGGCACCACCACCGAAGCGAACAGGACGATCAAGGCCAGCCCCCACATGCCGGCGGCGGCGAGGTGCATCACGCCGCCGAGGATGGTGGAGGGCTCCCCCTGCCCGAGCCGGATCACGGTCATCACCGGATAGAGGTTGGCCGGCAGCAGCAGCAGCGCCGCGGCGGCGAGCAGCGCCCAGGTGCGGTGGATGGTGTCGGGCTTGCGCAGATGCAGCCCGCCGCCGCAGCGCGGGCAGGTGCCTCGGCCGTGGGCGTCGAGTCGTGACGCCTCGACCAGCAGCGCGCAGTAGTGGCAGGAGACCAGCCCGTTTGCCAGCGCGGAGGCGTAGGGCCGGGGTGCGGGCGGACTGGCATCACGCGGCCAGATCAGATGGGGATCGAACGACGCCTCCGCCGCCGCCACCAGCACCATCATCACCACGAAGGCGCCCGCGCCGATGCCGGGGATCACCTCGGCCAGATCGAGCAGCTTGACCACCGAGATCAGGGTGCCGAGCATGAAGATGCTGACCATGCTCCACGGCGCCAGCCGGCGCAGGTTGCGGAACACCCAGCCGCAGGCCGGCGGGCGCACCCGCCACAACAGGCGCGGCAGCAGCAGGTAGAGATGGCCGACCATCATGATCAACGGAATCAGCAGGCTGGTCAGCAACACCAGCAGCCCGAGCAGCGTCATCCCCGCATCGGAGAGCGCCCGCGCGGCATCGATCAGATGAACCGTCTCCATGCGCGCGCCGATCTTGAGCGAAAGAAAAGGATAAAAGTTGGCGAAAAAGAAGCAGATCAGCGCCGCAAGATAGAAGGCGACCGTGCGCTGCAACGCGCCGGGGACCTGCTGGTAGAGCCTCGCCCCGCAACGACGGCAGTATGCACGCCCGCCCTGGTCGAGGGGGATGGCGCGATGAAGCAGATCGCATTCGTAGCAGGCGATCAGGGGCATCGTTTGACGGGATCGCAAAAAGCCCTCTCTCCGAGGACCGTTTGCGCTCCGATCATCCAATACCCGCCCCTTGCCGAGCGGAGGAGGGCGATCCATCGCTACTCTTCGCCTTCTTATCCAGCATCGGCCGGATCTGCATGACCACCACCAACCAAACCATAGTCAGGAGCAGCCCCACGAACAACAGAGCCTTTTTGGGCAACCCCATCCACTCGACCACCGCAAAGACGACCACGCCCTGCAGGGCGTCGCCGATTCTCCAGGAGAGCCCGTTGACCAGCATCATTCCGTGGTAGCGACTGTGCTGCCCCAGCGGTGCAAACAACAGCTGCCTGACAGTGTTGCCGAACGAATAGCCCACTCCATTCTCGATGCACTTGGCCAGCGTGAAGAGCGACAGGAGCGTCGGGAACATCAACCCGACACCGAACATCATCAAGTTCACCACGATCACGAGCAACAATCCGACGCCAAGTCCATGGTGACGACAAAACCATGGGACGATCAGCAGTTGCATCAACAGGGTCATGATGTTGATCACCAGGAAATAATCCGCATAAAACATCCCGATCGCCTCGCGATCACCATGCCACCGCTGCAGCACGAGATGGGCCAGGTAGTACTCGCCGATGGTGTTGAGCATGTTCAGCAGGAGCACGAAGAGAAACACCAGGCGGATATAGCGCGCACGGGCCAGCCGCCTCAACCTGAAGAGCAATGCTCCTGCCACCGTCACGGATGGGTCGGCGACAACCTCCTCCCTCGATGCGGGGCGGGAAGAGGTGCCGATCAGACTGATCAGCAACAATCCTAGTGACAAACCGAGGATCAGCTCCGGCGATTCGGCATAGCTCGACTCCAACATCCGGGCCAGCATCGCGCCCACCAGGGCGCCGAGACACCCCCCCACCGCGATCCACGGCACCACAAACTGGCAGTTGCGCCTGGTGGCGAAGTCGGTGGCAAGGCTCCAGAACTGCACCACTTGCACCGCGGAAAAGATGCCACTCCACACAAAAAAGGAAAGCCCGACATGCAGACCGGCGTCGATGGCGACGATGAACCCCAGCAGCGATACGCAGAAAAAGAGGGTGACCGCGCGATAGAGCCGCTCATGGACCATCTTGTTGGAGAGCATCACATAGAGCGGAAACAGCACCATGATCACGACCGCCTGGATGCTCAGCCCGTAACTGCGCAGCTCGGCTCCCCGTTCGCTGAGCACGAGCGCCTCCCGTACCGGTTTCATCAGATAGTAGGCTGCAAAGATCAGAAAAAGACGCAGGGAGAGGTGGGCGATCAGGCCAAGGTGCTCTCGCGTATCCACGCCCGGCAGCGGCGTGCCAAACCACCTCATCATCCGCCGGATCATCGGATCAGACGATCATGCCCCGCATCCTGCATGAACGGTGCGGGGGCCACCTGCAAGACCGTCGATCCGGATGGAATCGCAAAACGTCCGTCCGTGGACCTGTTGCTTGATGGGGATCGAAGGGCGCGGTCTTCGATCCCCTTATAAATACGTCGGTTGCATACGCAACCTCCGGATTTGCGCGGCCGCCCATGGCCGCGAAGTCGTCATCAATCAGAACACGCCGCAAAGTGAAGCAGTTGTCCAGAGTGCCAGGAGAGACCATCGACGGTAAGCCGGTTGCTCAGGGTGTTGACATTCGTAGGAAGCCTCGACCAGGCCACGCCATCGAATACCCACAACTTCAGCCGTGACTCGACCACCTCCCGCCCCAGCTCATTGCGTCTGGCATTCTCTTCGAAGTAGTCCAGGGAGAGCCGCCATCGATCTTTCACCCCCGGCGTCCTGCTGTACAACAACCAGGTACGGCGAATGCACTGCCGTGCGGAGCGGCCATCAGGAACGATCTCGGGAGGGTGGTTCCCCGCAACATCGACATGCAGGTCGATCGCTCGAACACCATTCCCGGCCAACCGGAGATGGTCGGGCCTGAGTTTGGCCACCCAGTAGCGGTAATCCGGATCGCCGAGCACCACCGTGTTGTCGGGCCATATCCGGTCGATGACACCACGCAACCGTGACGGGAGTGGACTGCGCGCCACTGGCTTGACCCCAGCGCCTCCCCCATTGTCCGCCGACGATGGCGCGTTGGGTTGCTTCCCCTCTGCCGATGCGGTTCCCGATCTCACCACATCCTTGGAAACGCCCGGCTTCCACTTTCGACCGGCAAATAGCAGATGGCGCAAATAGTACGTGCGCTCCTCCACAAAGTGCTGCAACGCCTCCACCTGCATGAAAAACTCCCGCAGCTCCTTTTCTGTCAGAAAAGGATCGCGCCGCACCACCGGCGCGATGGTGTCGCGTACGGTATGGATCCAGCGAGCCATGGAGTGGGGCGTGAAGAGCGCATCGGCCGCCACCCGTTCATCTCCACCATCTTCTCCGAGCAAGACGCGCATACGGGCGATGAATCGGGCGCGCAGCTTCCGGTCGGCCAGCAACCGATCCTTGAGTGGATTGGGCGCACCCGAATCAGGTTCGTAGAAATACTGGATGTTCCCGTTGTAGATGTTGTGTGGATATTTGCGATACGGATCCCAACTGCGACCGAAGCTCAGATCGTAGTCCCAGGGAATCACATGCCACTTACGATCTGCGCCCAGCAACAGGAAGTAGTTCTTGTTGTAGGTGTCCCCGTTGCTCAGCAGGGTGTTGATCGCCAGCCAGTCGATCACGGAATCGACATCAACATGCGCCTCCATCCACGATGCGACATCTCCCGGTTCGACCGCAGCCAACTCCGAGGCGAAGCGGTGCAGCGGCGTGATACCCGTACCCTGTTTGTTGAAAATCGTCTTCCAGCAACGCGCTCTTTTTTTCTTACTCTTTGCTTTGAGGTCACCGCAAAACATCTCGTCACGCGGATGATACATCGCTTGCGCCTGGTAATGGTAGGAGGCGAGCATACCCGGCCCGATCCAGCCGATCGCCAAAAACAGCCCCTGTTCCCTGCCATTGATCTTGAGACGGACATACTCCACCTGCGGCACCATCATCCCCATGCGACGCATCAGCGTCCAGGCGAGATATTCTCGCATCATGCTGCCATCGGAGGCCATCGCATGCAGCGAAAGGCGCCTGCTATTGTGAAGCTGGGGCAACGGCTTGGAAAACTTGATGAGAAGCGACTTCTTGCGGAAACGGCGGGTGGAGCTGCCCAACACCGCCACGGTGGCCGGCACGGCAATCCTGGTGTGGTTGATCTTGACCCTGGCCGGGAACGATGATTCATCGAAGGGATCCTTGCGAAACAGCACCCGGGCATCGGTGCGATCCATTCCGAGTTCGATGACGGCAATATGGGGAGGCGGCGCAGCCGTCGCGGCGGGCCGTGGCAGATCACGCTCCTTCCGCCGCTCCGCCTTGCGGTCATCATCCTCCTGCGCACCCCGTTTCCTGACCCGCCCCTGCTGTCGCACTGAAGCCGCGGAAGAGGGCTCGGCCCCACCGTGATCAACCCGTTGCAGGACGGGAAGATAGACCCAGCCCACCCGTCCCGATTTCGTTCGGACCTCGGCCCACCCTCCTTGCTGTCGAAACACCTCGACCCGATCCCGGACCGCGACCCACCAGATCACCGGGGCATCGGGGGAGGGGGCGGCCCGCATGTTGGCCGTGCGACGGACAACGGCAGTGTAGGGTTGCGCGCCCACCGGGCTTTTAGGCGTGGGCTTCTTCGCCGTGGGCCGCTCCACCGCTGGTAACGCCTGCGCAGATCGTGTCGACGCAGCGACATCCAGCAGCTTGCTCCCCACCCATCCGACCCGTCCATATTTGGTGCGCACCCTGCTCCACGCACCCTGTCGTGCCAGCAGGGTGACCCGATCGTTGCGGGCGACCCACCAGATCACGGGAGCATCGGAAGCAGGAGCCGCCCGCATGTTGGCGGTGCGGCGGGCAACCACGGTATAACCATCGTAGATGGGAGCCTGGCGAACCACAGACACCTTCCCGGCCGCAGGTTCCGATACGCCGAAGTCCAGCAGCTTGCTTCCCACCCAGCCGATACGGCCATGCTTGGTGCGCACCTTGCTCCACGCGCCCCGTCGCGCCAGCAGGGTGACCCGATCGTTGCGGGCGACCCACCAGATCACCGCGCTCTGCATCGATGGCCCATCACGCATCTTGCCATCACGCACCACCCGGACCATGGTGGAGTGCTGATCAACGCGATCCGGCAGCGATTCTTCTGCCAGCAACGGCGTAACAGCCCAAACAGAGGCCAACAGCACCAACCAACATACCATCCTGCTCATCCCGCTACGGCCTCCAAGTGTGGCTCAGAAACAGGGCGGCAAAGGTTCCTCTTCCCGAGTTTCTCCCCCATACATCGCGCCCGATGGAAAACGTAGCCGTCCAGGCCGGCATGATCACATGGTTGTATTTCCCCTCAAGATAGACCCGGTCGTGGTCGGAAAGCTGCGTTTGATTGGTCAGGGAGATCGGCTCGGGCCGTCCATCGCGCAGGGAGAAGTCCCCGTTGATCCGCCCCTCCAGGCTCTGTCCCGAACCGACACGCCAAACCCCTCCAAGATAGCCCAGCAGCTGACTGGCCGGAGGACCGAACCAGTAGCGCGCCTTCAGCCCCGCCTTGACGAACGCACGTTTCTTCTCCTCAAACCCCTTCTCCTGACCGGAAAAAAAGAGGCCACCCTCAACACCCAGACGCCCATTCCCGATCCTTCGGGGCGCCGTGCGGGAGTAGCCCGTGGGAACGATCGCCGCCAACTCCCATGTCCGTCCATTGCGCTCCACATCCAATCGACCCCGTATCCCCAACCGGACGTCACCCAGACCAGTGGTATGTACCGCACCACACCGCTGTAGCGCAAAAGTGGTCTCCACGAACAGGGTGTGGTAGTAGGAGTAGCCGTACTGCAAGCCTTGGAAGAGATAGAGGTTGTGCGAAGTACAGGTGCCGGAAATGAGATGCGAATGCTGATCCCAGTAGGAGTCGTCGGTGTAATAGGTGATGCCGCCTCCATATTGCACCTCCCCTTGCGACAACATCCACGACCCGGCCGTCGCAGGGAAGATCGTCAAAAGAGCGGACAGCCACCCGAGCGCCATCCGTTTTACAACACTCCCCATGATCACTCCCATGGCCGACTCCTGACCTACCGCTATCCCCATCGTTTCTCCGGGACCCCGGGGGGGAATGGGGCCCGGCGCTTTCGACTTACAAACTCGTCGCATACGGCGAAGCCATGACGCCCCCCTCCTGCGACACACAGTGGTCCCACAAGCAGGCGAGCAGCGTCTGGGCAGGCTTGTGCTGAATCGTGTAATCCTTGTCCAGAGGGCCTCCTGCATCCGGGTCGGTCATCCAGTTCCAGAATGCATAACCGGCGATCCATCTCTCTGCCCGCAACGACACCTCCCACGCGGCAAACGCATCGACCTGTACCTTGCCATCCACGCGGATCGACCCATCCTCCCGCAACCGCTGCCAATCCCATGGCCTGGAAGCCGCACCGCTGGCCGAGGGAATCCCGTATTCCACCACCCACACCGGCTTCTCCCACCTGGCCGCCTGTCGATGGAGCCGCTGCAGCACACGCGAGATGTCCCGAACCATGCCGGAAACCGTATCGTGAAGGGGGGGATAGAGGGTCACGGAGATGGCATCCAGTTGCGACCAGAACCGAAACCGCTCAACACCGTCCACATTGTGGGCGGCATAGCTCAACCGACCTCGAAAATGTTGGCGGACCGCCCTGATCAGTGGCCCCCACTCCGGCCTGTCCCCGCTGCGTGCCAGCTCGGTACCGATGATCAGGGCATCGACATGGTAGGACTGCGCCAGATCGGCGTAGTGCAGCAACAGCTTCTCATAACCGGCAAACCACTCCGGCCAGCCCTGGCCGCCTCCCGGCAGGATGGCACCGGCCCATCCATGGTCTACCAGCACTTGCGGCTTGATCATCACACGAAACCCCAGGGCCGCCGCCTTCTCCAGCGCCGCCCGCAGTTGTACATCGGTGACCCCTTCATCGATCCGTAACCGTGAATGGCCGGGGGAATCCTGGCGCAAAAAGGGGACCAGAATCACCGTATCGGCCCCCATGCCCTTGAGGATCTTCAACGACTCCAGTGCGGCGGGATCTTCCCAGGAAACCCTGGTACTCTGGAGCACGTTGGCCCCACGCCACTGGACGGCTTGCTGTGAAGGGGCTGGAGGGGTGACATGCCCGCGCCGATCCGCGCCGATCCGCACCAGCAGCAACGAAACGAGTGCGGACAACACGACAACCGCACCGATCCAGCCAAGCCGCACAGTCACGATCGAAGTGCAGAACGCCCGTCCATGGACGTTTTGCTCGACGGCAATCGAAGAGCGCGATCCTCGATACCGTCCCGTCGGTAGACACTCCAGCCACCCTGATCGTAGACCAGATGATATCCCGGCAACCCCTTACGATAGATCTCGAAGAAATGCTGATTGAGCATGTCTTTTCTGCCACGGAACGTCTCGGGATCGGGCACGGCCAGCTGCGGCACGTCGGGGACGGAATGGCGCATCGCAATCTTGAACCGATCGGTGAACGACAGGATCAGATTGTGCCCGCTTCCCTTGGCGACGATGACATTGCCGGCCGACTTCTCATCCATCATGGTGGGATAAGGGCTTTGTGCCAGGAATCGTCCCAACATCAAATCCCCCCGGAAACGCACCGACTCCGCCGTGGTCGAGCCCACCATCGCCGCGCTCCACCAGCGGCTGTCATCATTGCCAAAGTGTTGAAACACCCACCAGCTTCCTGGGATATCGAGCAGCAACAGCAGGCAGAGCCAGAGGAAATGGCGTCGCGTGATCTCCGCCATGATGGTGATCTCCGCCATGATGCTGGCGCTGGTCAACACCATAATCTCCAGCGGATTGGCCAGATAGTAGTTGCAGGTGGCAAAGGCTGCCGCGACCACGGGATGGAGAAACATGATGAACGACGCCCACAGCCTGCGCCCCTTCTCCCGGTTCTCCCACAGAAAGAAGAGGATGACGGGATGACTGATCAGAACGGCGACCAACACCACCACCATGGGGGCGAACAGGCTCCCCCCGTACTGTTTGAGCCAGGGGAAGTGCTCGACCAGCATCCGGCCACCGAGGTAGGCCGACTCCGGCAGACGGATGAACGCCCACGGATCACCGTGAAACAGCCAGTTCAGGTAGGCCCACGCAAGCGAGAACAACACGAAGGGAAAGCCCAGGACCAGGTAGAAGCTGCTCGGGGAGTCTTCATAGATCCTGTCCGGTGCGGCGAAGGCCATCATCGGTAGCAGGGCGATGAAGAGAAAAAAGGCGAGGCCGTCGACGAAGAAGTAGAAGCCGAGCGCGACGGCGAGTACCAGGTAAGCCCGCAGATAGTGTGCCTCGACGATCTTCATGAACGACAGGAAAATGAAGTAAAAGATCAGCATGATCATCGTCAGGTTGTTTCCCGACGTCACCGCCCACAAAAAGATGGGATTGACGATGATCGACAACAGCAGCAACACGCTCCTGCCCAAACCGACACCACGTCGGATCATGGTGCGCATCCATACCAGGATCAGAACACCGGCAACCAACACCGACACCACATACGGCACCGCCCCCTGCCGCAACCCGGGAACCGGATACAAGAGGGAGGCCACATAAACCGGGAAGTGGGGATAAAGAAAACTGAAGTGCTCGATGCGGAAGGCCTGCGCACCGAAGACCTGCAGCACCTTCGACCAACGATCCAACGCCAGGTCGTTGACATATCCGTGCCGCAGCACCCATACGGTACAGAGCGCGAGCAGAAACGTAATCGCCGCCACAACCAGCGGATAGAGACGCAGGCCCCTCGACTGCTC